>NZ_JBFRER010000253.1:0-3692 GCF_052114405.1 Streptomyces sp. M-16
CAACCCCGCACCCGCCAACGCCTGCTCGATCACCCGCCGCTGCGCCGGACCGTTCGGAGCCGTCAGACCATTCGAAGCACCGTCCTGATTCACCGCCGATCCCCGCACCACCGCCAACACCGGATGCCCACGACGCCGGGCATCCGACAAACGCTCCACCAACAGCATCCCCACGCCCTCGCCCCATCCGGTGCCGTCCGCGTTCGCGGAGAACGCCTTGCACCGGCCGTCGGCGGCCAGTCCGCGCTGGCGGCTGAACTCCACGAAGGCTCCCGGGCCGGCCATGACGGTCACACCGCCCGCCAGGGCCAGTTCACACTCGCCCTGCCTCAGGGCCTGGACCGCCAGGTGCAGGGCCACCAGCGAGGAGGAGCACGCGGTGTCCACCGTCACCGCGGGGCCTTCGAGGCCGAAGGTGTACGAGAGGCGGCCGGAGATGACGCTCCCGGAGTTGCCGGTGCCGAGGAAGCCCTCGACCCCCTCGGGTACCGACCGGAGCGCGGAGGCGTAGTCGTGGTACATCACGCCCGTGAAGACGCCTGTACGGGAACCGCGCAGGGTGGCGGGGTCGATGCCGGCCCGCTCGAACGTCTCCCACGAGGTCTCCAGGAGCAACCGCTGCTGCGGGTCCATCGCGAGGGCCTCGCGCGGGGAGATCCCGAAGAAGGCGGCGTCGAACTCCCCGGCGTCGTAGAGGAATCCGCCCCGGCGGGTGGTGCTGGAGCCGGTGGCGCCGTCCCCGTCGAGGAGGTCGAGGTCCCATCCGCGGTCGACGGGGAAGTCGGAGATGGCGTCGGTGCCCGTGGCGAGCAGCCGCCACAGGTCCTCGGGGGACCGCACGCCGCCCGGGTAGCGGCAGCTCATGGCGACGATCGCGAGGGGCTCGTCCGTGGCGCCGCCGGTCCGGACGGCCGGTCGGACGGCGCCGGCCGGCCGGGCTCCGTCGAGTTGGCCGAGGAGGTGGCGGGCGAGCGCCTCCGGGGTCGGGTGGTCGAAGACCAGTCCGGCCGGCAGCCGTGCGCCGGTCGCCGCGACGAGTCGGTTGCGGAGTTCGACCGCGGTGAGCGAGTCGAAGCCGAGCTCCCGGAACGCCTGGGTCGCTTGGACGGTTCCGGGCCGGTCGTGGCCCAGTACGGCGGCCGCGTGGCCGCGTACGAGGTCGACGAGCAGCTCGGTCCGCCCGGCCTCCGTCAGCCCCCGCAGCCGCTCCGACAGCGCGGACCGGACCGCGTCCGCGGATCCGGCCGCGGCCGCCTCGGTACGGCGTACGGGGGCCGGGACCAGGTCCCCCAGCAGCGGGGGCAGCGTCCCGGTGCGCGCTTGTTCGCGCAGCGCGGGAAGGTCCCAGCGGACGGGTACGAGCAGCGGCTCCGGGGAGCCCAGGGCGCGGTCGAGGAGTCCGAGGCCTTCTTCCGTCTCCAGCGCGACGAGCCCGGAACGGCCGATGCGCCGGTGGTCCACCTCGGCCAGGGTGGCGGTCAGCGTGCCGGCGCTCGCCCACAGGCCCCAGGCCAGCGATACGCCGGGCAGGCCCGCGGCGCGGCGGGTGTGGGCCAGTGCGTCGAGGGCGGAGTTCGCGGCGGCGTAGTTGCCCTGGCCCGCGTTGCCGAAGATGCCGGCGGCCGACGAGAACAGCACGAAGGCCGACAGGTCCAGGCCTCGCGTCAGCTCGTCCAGGTGCAGGGCACCGGCCACCTTGGGGTCGAACACCCTGCGCACCCGCTCGGGGGTCAGGGACGGCACCACGCCGTCGTCGGTCACGGCCGCCGCGTGGACCACGCCCGTCAGCGGGTGGGCGTCCGGCAGCGAGTCCAGCAGCCGGACCAGTGCCTCCCGGTCGGCCACGTCGCAGGCGACGGTGTCCACGACGGCGCCCAGTGCGCCCAGCTCGGCCGCGAACTCCCGGGCGCCGTCGGCGGCGGGGCCGCGGCGGCTCGCGAGGACCAGCCGCCGGACGCCGTGCCGGACCACCAGGTGCCGGGCCACCACCCGTCCCAACGCCCCGGAGGCGCCGGTGACCAGGACCGTTCCCGACGGTGCGAATGCCGCGGGCCCGGGGGTCCCGGCGCTCGCCGGCGCGTCGGCCGCCCGTACCAGTCGGGGCGCGAACAGCGCGTTCCCGCGTAACGCCACCTGCGGCTCGCCCGTCGCGGCCGCGGCCGCGAGCGCCGACAGGTCTTCGTCGTGCCGGTCCTCGTCGGCGTCGACGTCGACGAGGACGAAGCGGCCGGGGTTCTCCGACTGGGCCGCACGCACGAGGCCCCAGACCGCGGCCTGCGCCGGGTCGGCGGCCGAGGCCGGGTCGACGGCCACCGCGCCCCGGGTGACGACGAGCAGGCGCGAGGCGGCGCACCGCTCGTCCGCGAGCCAGTCCTGTACGAGGGCCAGCGCCGCCTGCGCGGCCGCGGACGGGCGGGCTGCGGCGTCGGCGCCCGTGCTCAGAGGGGCGGGGACCGGTGCCCGTACGGCCACCACGTCCGGGACGGGGGTCCCGTCGGCGGCCGGCCGGGGAAGGGCGTCGAGCAGGGCGACGGGGAAGTCCGTGGCCTGGCCGGACCGCGGGTCCCCGGCAGGCTTCCATTCCAGCCGGAACAGCCCGCCGGCGCCGCTTGCGCCGACGGCGGCGAGCTGCTCCGCCGCCACCGGGCGCAGGTCCAGGGAGTCGACCGAGAGCACCGGGCTGCCCGTGGCGTCGGCGAGGGACAGCGACACCGCTCCCTCCCCGGCCGCGGCGGTGGACGGCGACGCCGGGGCCAGACTCAGGCGCAGCGCGGTGGCGCCGGTCGCGTGGAGGGCGACCCCGTTCCACGCGAACGGGATCCGGGGCCCGCCGGCCGACCCCGCGGGGTCACCGAGGCCGACTGCGTGGAGGGCGGCGTCGAACAGCGCGGGGTGCAGGCCGAAGCCGGTGACGTCGGTTCCCTCGGGCAGGGCGATCTCGGCGAAGAGTTCCTCCCCGCGCCGCCACCCGGACCGGACTCCCCGGAACACCGGGCCGTACTCCAGGCCCAGCCCGGCCATCCGGTCGTAGAGGACGTCGGCGTCGAGCGGCTCGGCTCCGGCCGGGGGCCACTCGGTGAGTGCGGGGCCCGAGGGTGCGCCGGGGCTCCGGTCCGGGCCGGTGTCCGTACCGGCCGACAGGAGTCCCGACGCGTGGCAGGTCCAGGCGTCCGCCGCCAGGGCGTCGTCGTGCCGCGCGTACACGCGCACGGCCCGCGTGCCGTTCGTGCCGGGTCCGTCCACGACCACCTGGAGCTGTGCGCCGCCCTGTTCGGGCAGGAGGAGCGGGGCTTCCAGCGTCAGTTCCTCGATCCGGCCGTACCCCACCTGGTCGCCGGCCCGGAGCGTCAGCTCGACGAGCGCGGTTCCGGGCAGCAGCGCCGTACCCAGCACCACGTGGTCGGCCAGCCAGGGGTGCGTGGCGAGCGATACCCGGCCCGTCAGCAGCGCCCCCTCACCGTCGGCCAGGGTCACGACGGCGCCGAGCAGCGCATGGTCGGCCGGCCGGAGACCGGCTCGGGTGAGGTCGCCCGGGGCTGCGGCCGTTTCGAGCCAGTAGCGCTCGCGCTGGAAGGCGTACGTGGGCAGGTCGACGCGTCGGGCGCCGTGTCCGGCGAGGACGGCCGTCCAGTCGACGGGGATCCCGTGGACGTGGAGGTGGGCGAGGGCGGTGGTGACGGCCACGTCCTCGG
>NZ_JBFRER010000254.1:0-4004 GCF_052114405.1 Streptomyces sp. M-16
GTGCGGCAGGACTTGTCGGCGGGGGAGCGGGCTGGGTTGAAGGGTGGTGAGGGGGCCCGGCGTCGGTATGACGTCTATGGCAAGCGCCCGCGGATGCACCGGAACGCGTGTTGGGAGGGTGATCACAAGAGGGTCCCGGTGCGCGTGGATCTTGAGGGCTCTGCGGTGTGTCCGTGGGTGACGTGGTTCATGGATGTCGCGACGAAGGTGATCGTGGGGGTCGCGGTGACTCCGCATCAGCCGGCGAGGGACGCGGTCCTGGCCGCGCTGCGCACGGGGATCAGTAGGCAGGATCCTTACGGCCCGTTCGGTGGCTTGCCTGGCGTGGTGCGGGTGGACCGGGGCAAGGAGTTCCTGTGTCGGACGGTGGAGCGTGCTCTGGGTGCTTTCGCGGTTCCGGTGGATGATCTGCCGGCGTACAAGCCGTACCGGAAGGGCACCGTCGAGTCGTTGAACGGTGCGGTGGAGGAGATGCTGCTGGTCTCGCTGCCGGGCTATACGCATCGTGCTCGCCCCGCGGAGGCGTACCACCCGGATCCGGTGGAGGACCTCCTCTCGTACCCGGACTTCGTGAAGGTGCTGCTGGACTGGGTGGCGTGGTGGAATACCGGGCACCACCCGACCGGACTCACCGACGGCTGGACGCCTGTGCAGGCCTGGGATGCGGACGCGACACCTGTGGAGGAGGTCCCGGAGGAGCGGTTGGCGTTCTTCGCGTTGGAGGACGACGGCCGGGTTCGGAAGATCACCACGAACGGGATCAGCTGGCGGCGTCGTGCGTATATCGCGCCGTGGATGGCCGGGCACGTCGGCCTGCGGGTGCGTCTGCGGTATCTGCCGCACTACGACGGGCGGATCGAGGTGTTCTCCACCGAGGAGTGGGGCCCGCACCTGGGGACCGCCTTCCTGGCTGAGGCGGCGACGGTGGAGCAGCGTCGTGCGCTGAGTTCGGTCAGGGAGAAGAAGGCCCGCGTACTGAAAGCAGATCTGAAGGCGGCGGAGAAGCTGCGCAAGACCCGCTACACCGCCACAACCACGGCTGCTGCGCCCCGTCCGCGGCGCACGGTCACTTCCTCTCAGGCGGAGGCGGAGATCGCCCGGTCCAGGGGCGTGGATCTGGCGGCCCGTGCTCTGCCGGACCTGATCCCTCCGAGGGAGCCCCCGGCCTCGTGGGCGCGTCCGATTGTCCGTCCTCGCCGCGCGGCCGGCCCGCGAACGGATGCCGGGCAGGCAGCCGATGGCGGGCCGTCTGGAGCGGCTGATGTACGTGACGACAGCGGGGAGTGTTGAGCGATGGTGTCTGCTGAGCGGCAGGGCCGGCTGCCGCGTGAGCGGGAGGACCATTTCATGCGCCTGCCGGGCGCCCAGGTCGTGTCCACGCGTGCGCTGCTCATGGTCCGGGAGAACATCCGTGCCGCGATCGAGGCGCGGGCGATGATCTGTATCTATGGGCAGGCGGGCCGGGGGAAGTCGCTGGCGGTGAACACCTCGCTGCGTGAGCTCGCGCCGAAGCTGACGCGCCGGATCCAGTTCCGCTCCCGGCCTTCGACCCGAGACCTGCGCCACGAGCTGTTCCACGCTCTGGGTCTGCAGGGCCGTCCGCCGGGGCAGCCGATCGAGTTCGACCGGATGCTGCGCGGCGCCCTGGAGGAGACGCACGTCCTGGTCTGCGATGAGGCGCAGTGGCTGTCGAAGATGTGCTTCGAGTACCTGCGCTATCTGTGGGATGACATCGGCTCGGACCTGACGATCGTGTTCACGGGCGGGGACGGCTGTTTCGAGATGCTCCAGAGCGAGCCGATGCTGGAGTCCCGGGTGTACGCGTGGCAGGAGATCGAGCCCATGCCGCTGGAGGAGGTCCTGGCCGTCATCCCGGCCTTTCACCCCGTGTGGGCGGACGCGGACCCGGACCTGATCGCGATGTGCGATGACGAGGCCGCGCACGGCAATTTCCGGGCCTGGGCGAAGGTCACCCATCACCTGACCGCCGGGATGAAGGAGTCCGGACGGATTCTGGACGAGGACTTGCTGCGCTGGTCCTACAGCAAGCTGCGCCAGCGCCCGGTGGTGGCCTGAGGTGTTGGACTGCCCGAACCCGCCGCCGGTCACGGTGGTCCTGGACCCGTACGACGACGTGGTCCACACCCGGGCAGCGCTGGCCTCCCACGCCCCGCACCACGGTCGCCTGACCGTTCACCCGACCCCTGGGACCGACGCTGCGGTCGCGTTCGCCTACGACGTCCTCGCGGCCTTGGGCAAGCCCGTTCCCCTGGCCGGCTACCGCCCCCTCGACCCGGCCCCGGCCTGGGCGATCGCGGCCGCCTGGGTCCTGGCCACCCCCATCACGCACCTGACCCTGCTGCGTGCCCACCTGCTCACCCCGCACCGCTTCAGAGACCTGCTCACCCTGCGCCGGCGTACCGGGGTCCGACTGGTTCTGGTCTGCCATCACCGGGCCATGCGGGCGTTCCTGGAACGTGAACTGCGCCAGGTGGACCACCTCGTCGCCGAGGCCTCCGCCCTGCTGCCCGAGGCCGAGCCGGCCGTCCCGGAGCGCCAGGCACCGCATACCGCGCGGCCGTTGGCGAACCGCTGGCTTGCCTTGCCTGCCCTGACCACCCTCAAGGCCTTCGACGAGCCGACCGGCCCGTGCCGCTGCGCCGCGCCCATGGCGGCGGACCGGGACTTCTTCCCGCCGGTGATGCCACCGGCCACTGAAGCGGAGGTGGCGTGGCGCCTTCACCGTGCGACGGCGCACCCTTACCTGGCGGCTCAGCTCGCCACGGCCACGTTCACCGCTGCTTCTACCACCCAGCTCGCCACCGCACAGGTCCGCGACCTCGGCGCGGACGGCACGACCATCACCCTGCACGACCATGGGCTGCGCCAGGGCTGCATGACCCACCCCGTGCCGGACTGGGCCCGACCGCTGCTGAGGGCGGCTGCACTCCTCTGGCGGATCGGGGCCGGCACCAGCGGCGCACTCTTCAGCGATCCGCTGGAAGGCGAGGGGCTGACGCCCTTGAGGGCCTTCAGCGAGGGCTGCAGGCTGCGGCCACCCCAGCCCCCGCGCCCCAAGCCGCCCCGGAGCCGACGAGGGACAACGCCGATTCCGAAGGAGCCTGCGAAGACCATCTGGCCTGTGTGTACCGCCCATTACGGGCTTGCGTGGGCCAGGGATGAACCCGATCTGATGCAGGGCTGCCCGCACCCGCCTCCGCACACGCGGAAGACCATCGAGCGGCGGAAGAAGGGGTGGCTGCCACCGGACTACGGACTGCTTGAGCTTCGCCATCTGCGCTGACAAGCTCGACATGGGGCTGGTGACAGAGCTGTCGTCGGTCAGTGGACCTGGTACGAGATGATCTTTCCAGAGTCTAGCTCTGACTCAGTTTGAAGCATTCAAGGTGGAGGCCTGTTTCGATGCGGTCTCCGCAAGGGTTCGTGATCATGTTTTCATCTTTGGCGTGCGGCCGGTGCGGACCGCTCAACAGGCCGGAGACCCTGACCCTGTGAAACGGCGTCACCTCGTGCGGAGCACGGGAGCCCCCAAGCCCTGTGCAGTGGTGATCGCTTCGAGCAGGCTCGAAGCTTCAATGAGCAGCGGGTGAGGCTCTTCGTGAAGGATGGCAAGGTGGTCCGGGAACCCAGGCGCGGCTAGTCCCTGCTGCCAGCCTGGCTTGCGGAGCAGGCCTGGGGTTCTGGAGGCGGAGCCGGAAGAGCCCTGGGGTGGGGGAGCGGAGCGGACCCACCCAACGGGCCGAAGGCCCGGATCCCGTGAAACGGGATCACCTCCCGCGCGGAGCGCGAGAGCCCTGGGGCCTGCGGAGCAGGCCCGCTCTGGTGGAGCGCAGCGGAACCAGAGTCAGTCCGGAGCGAAGCGAAGGACTCCGGCCGAAGGCCGGCCATGACTCGGAGCGAAGCGCAGAGCCTAGGGCCCGAAGGGCCCCGGCCGAGCGCAGCGAGGCCGTTCGGTCCTGAGCGCGCAGCGCTCAGGTACCCGC
>NZ_JBFRER010000255.1:0-3530 GCF_052114405.1 Streptomyces sp. M-16
CACCTGGCACCTGGAAGTTCCCCGACGGCAAGGTCCTGATCGTCCTGTCGGAGGGCCGCCTCCTCAACCTGGGCAACGCGACCGGTCACCCGTCCTTCGTGATGTCGAACTCCTTCGCGGACCAGACCCTGGCCCAGATCGAGCTGTTCACCAAGCCCTCGGAGTACCCGACCGACGTCTACGTGCTGCCCAAGCACCTCGACGAGAAGGTCGCCCGCCTCCACCTCGACGCCCTCGGCGTCAAGCTCACCACCCTGCGCCCGGAGCAGGCCGCCTACATCGGCGTCAAGGTCGAGGGCCCGTTCAAGCCCGACCACTACCGCTACTGATCCCCACGGATCCACAGCACCGAGCCAGGCCCCCGGCACTCCGCCGGGGGCCTGCCCCGTACCTCCGTACGCATCCTCCGTACGCACGCAAGGACCCAGCCCCATGCCCCGCGGCCGCTACTCGCTCCACGACCCGCACGACCACACCCCCCTCGGCGAGGAGCACTTCCACTGCGCTCCCGGCCCCTCGGGATGGCGCTACGTCGCCCAGCTGACCCACCCGGACGGCGGCCACCGCGGCTCGGTCGACCTGGCCGTCGACGCCCTCGGCCGCCCCATCCGCCTCGAACTGAACGCGGCCGGCTGGCAGGTCCGCGGCGCCGCCGTCGACGGCGTCACCTGGGTCCGCACCGACCCCACCGGCACCGAGGCCACCGAGGGCAACGTCCGGGCCCCCGGATTCACCGGCACCTCCCCGGCCTTCCTCATCGCCACGGCCCGCCTGCTGCGCCTCGCGCCCGGCGCCCCCGCGACCCGCGTCCGCCTGCTCGCCCTCACCGACCCGGTGCTCGCGGCCCGTACGGTCGACCAGGCCTGGGCCCTGGTGTCCCGCGCGGAGCACCCGACGGACAGCGGCCCGCTCGTGGTGGACGAGTACCGGGTCACCGCGCTCGACACCGGCGAGGTGCACACGGTCCACATCGCCGGAGACGTCGTCCTCGCGGCGCCCGGCATCGAACTCGAACACCTGGAGACCCCGCCGTCGGCCTTCCCCGAGGGCGACGACGCCGACGCGGACCCCGGGCTCTAGCCGGGCGGAGCGAACCCGGTCCGCCGTACGGGAGCGTCGGCGGGAGCGGGAGCGGGAGCCGGCGTCGGCGCCGGCGCCGGCGCGGGGGCCCGGAGAACTGCGGGCGGCGCCACGGGGCCGGCCACCGGTGCGGGCATCGGCGCGGCGACCGGCCCGGAGACCGGCGCGGCGACTGGCCCGGAGACCGGCGCGGCGACCGGCCCGGAGACCGGCGCGGCCATCGGCCCGGCCCCGTGCGGGACCTGGACGGCGAAGGCCCTGGCCGCGTCCCGGGTCTGCCGCTCGTGCACCACCGCCATCAGGAACGCGGCGGCCGTCACCCCGGCCGGCGGCGGAGTCCCGGTCCGGGCCACCACGTCGTCCGCGAGCCGGGCCGCCATCGCGGCACCCGTGTGCGGGTCCAGCTGGTTCATCCGGGTCAGGTACTGCCGGATCGCCAGCCACAGCCCCTCCGGCACCGCCGACAGGTCCAGCCCGGTGAACCGCCMGGCCAGCCAGGGCGGTGGGGGCGGCACCGGCATGACGCGGGCCCCCGGCACCCGTTCCCGGATCACCAGCGTCCCCGCGAACACGTCACCGAGCCGCCGTCCGCGTTCCGAGACCAACGAGGCGATGCAGGCGATGGTCCCGAAGGTCATCAGCAGTTCCACGACCCCCATGGCCCCCCGCACGAGCGCGTGCCGGAAGCGGATCGGACCGCCGTCCTCGCGGACCACCCGCAGTCCGCAGGCCAGCTTCCCCAGCGACCGCCCGTGGCTCAGCGTCTCGACCGCGATCGGCACACCGACCAGCACCAGCAGGAGGCTCGCCACCGACACCGCCGCCTGCGCGGCGTCGTCCAGCGAGGCCGTCGCGAAGACCAGCGCGACCGTGACGACCAGGTAGCAGCCGACGTACACGAAGAGGTCCAGCAGGACGGCCAGGGCCCGGCTCGGCAGCCGCGCCGCCCGCAGACCCAGGACGACCGCGTCCCCCGTCACGAGATCGCTCACCGCTGCACCTTTCCCCGACCTGACCCGCCCCTGTGCGCTCCAGTCTGCCAAGCTGGCCGCAGGAGCAGTAGGCCGAACCGTGTGGTCAGGGGCAGGGGAGCGGAAACCGGATGGATCTCGACGTCTTCGTGGCCGCCCACCAGGCGCAATGGGCCCGCCTGGAGCAGCTCCTCGGCCGTGGCCGGCACCTCACGGGAGCGGAGGCGGACGAGCTCGTCGCGCTCTACCAGCGCACCTCCACCCACCTCTCCCTGATCCAGTCGAGCGCCCCCGACCCGATGCTGACGGGCCGGCTCACGCAGCTCGTCGCGCGGGCCCGGGCCACCGTGACCGGCACCCGCCGCGCGAGCTGGCGCGACGCGGCCCGCTTCTTCACCGCGGGCTTCCCGGCGGCCGTGTACCGCAGCCGTCGCTGGTGGATACCCACGGCGCTGCTGTCCACGGCGCTCGGGATCCTCATCGGCTGGTGGATAGCGACCCACCCCGAGGTCCAGGGCGCGATCGCCGCCCCGGACCACCTCAAGGAGCTGACCAGGCCGGGCGGCGGGTACGAGACGTACTACTCCAGCCACCCGGCGGCCTCGTTCGCCGCACAGGTCTGGACGAACAACGCCCAGGCCGCCGCGGTCTGCCTGGTCCTGGGAGCCTTCCTGGGGCTGCCGGTCCTCTGGATCCTCTTCCTGAACATGGCGAACCTGGGCGTCGGCATAGGCCTGATGAGCTCGGCCGGCCGCCTCGACGTCTTCCTCGGCCTGATCCTCCCGCACGGCCTCCTCGAACTGACCGCGGTCTTCGTCGCCGCGGGCACGGGGCTCCGCCTGGGCTGGACGGTCATCGACCCGGGCCCCCGCACGCGCCGCACGGCCCTCGCCGAACAGGGCCGGGCGGCCCTGGGCATGGCCATCGGCCTGGCGGTGGTCCTCTTCCTGTCGGGCCTGATCGAGGGCTTCGTGACCCCGTCGGGCCTACCGACCTGGGCCCGCATCGGCATCGGCGTCGCAGCCGAGGCGGCCTTCCTGGTCTACGTCTTCGTCCTGGGCGGCCGCGCCTCCCGCGAGGGCGACGCGGGAGACGTCGAGGAAGCGGACCGTACGGCGACCCTGCCCACTGCGGCGTGATGTGCGTACGAGCCTGCTGACCTGCTAGTCTCCTCGTCGTCCCGCAAACACTGTTGACACAGTGGCTGCGGGGAGGTAGATTCGAACGGTTGCCTCGAACTGGACAAGTTCGGCAGTGATGGTTTAAAATCTCTCCAGCCCCCAAGGAATGCAATTCCAATGGGGCGCAATCGACTCTCCGATCAGGAATCCGAAGCCGGGAAATCCGGTGGAAAACTTCTGATAGAGTCGGAACCGCCGGAAAGGGAAAGCGCGAAAGCGCAGAACCTCGAAAGCGCCGAGGAAAATCGGACACGAAAGAGTCTGATAGAGTCGGAAACGCAAGAACACAGAACGAAAG
>NZ_JBFRER010000256.1:0-3486 GCF_052114405.1 Streptomyces sp. M-16
GTCCTCACCATGGGGATCCAGGAGACGGCGGAGGCGGTCGGTGCCGAGGTGGTCACCACCGGCTCGCTCCGCCGTGACGAAGGCGGCCTGCAACGCTTCCTGACCTCCGTCGCCGAGCTCTTCGTGCGCGGCACCGACATCGACTGGGCTCAGCTCTTCGAGGGCACCGGCGCCCGCCGCGTCGACCTGCCCACCTACGCCTTCCAGCGCACCCACCACTGGCTGCTGCCCGCAGCCCCCTCCCCGGCCCGTCCGGTCGAAGCGCCGGGCGTGGACACCCTGCGGTACCGGACCGGCTGGCAGAGCCTGCGCGGCGGTGGTGCGCCCGTACGCCTTGACGGGACCTGGCTGCTGCTGGTCCCGTCGGACGATGCCCCGGCGGCCGGGCTCGCCGACGGGGCGGAGGCGGCCCTCGTACGGCACGGCGCCCGCGTCGAACGGGTCGCCGTCGACGCCGCCGGCGCCACCCGCGCCGGACTGGCCGCCGCCCTGGCCGGGCACACCGCCCCGGCCGGGATCCTCTCCCTGCTCTCCCTCGTGCCGGGTCCCGATGCCCTGCGCGCGACGCTGAGCCTCGTCCAGGCCGCCGGGGACGCCGAGTGGAGCCCGGCCGTCACCCGGGTCTGGGCACTGACCCGCGAAGCCGTCGCCGCCGCGCCCCGGGAGCTGCCGACCGACATCGGAGCCCAGGTGTGGGCCTTCGCCCGGGTGGCGGCCCTCGAACTGCCCGCGCTGTGGGGCGGCGTCGTCGACCTGCCCGCCGAGCCCGACGCACGTGCCTTCGACCGCGTCGCCGCCGCCCTGGCCCAGGGCGGGCGCCCCGGCGCCGAGGACCAGATCGCCGTCCGCGCCTCCGGCTCCTACGGGCGCCGAGTCAGCCGCGCCGTCCTGCCCGCCGGGACGGCCGAAGGCACCCGCTGGCGTGCCCGCGGCACGGTCCTGGTGACCGGGGGGACCGGCGCGCTCGGCGCGCACGTCGCGCGCTGGCTCGCCGCGGAGGGCGCCGGGCATCTCGTCCTGACCAGCCGCCGGGGCCCCGGGGCCCCCGGTGCCGAGGACCTGGCCGCCGAACTGCGTGCCCTCGGCGCCGAGGTGACCCTCGCCGCCTGCGACGTATCCGACCGGAGCGCGCTCGCCGCCCTCCTCGACGCCCACCCCCCGACGGCCGTCTTCCACACCGCCGGCGTCCTCAACGACGGCGTGATCGCCACGCTTGACGCCGGCCGGTTCGCCGAGATCGCCGCCCCCAAGGCCGATGCGGCACGTCACCTGGACGAACTCACCCGCTCCCGCGGTCTGGAGCTGGACGCCTTCGTCCTGTTCTCCTCCGTCACCGGTACCTGGGGCAACGGCGGCCAGGCCGCCTACGCCGCCGCCAACGCCTCGCTCGACGTACTCGCCGAACGGCGCCGCGCCGACGGCCTGCCCGCGACCTCCGTGGCCTGGGGCCTGTGGGGCGGCGGAGGCATGGCCGAGGGAACCGGCGAGGCGAACCTGACGCGCGGTGGCATCAGGGCCATCGACCCGCAGGACGGAGTGGAGGCCCTGCACCGGGCGCTGGACCACGCCGACGTCTGCGTCACCGTCGTGGACGTCGCATGGGCGGACTTCGCGCCCCGCCGGGCGGCCGCCCGCCCCGGCCCCCTCTTCGACACCGTCCCCGAAGCCCGGCAGGCCCTCGAAGCCGAGGGGCGGCGGGCGGGCGGATCCGCCGTCACGGGCCGGGGCGACGCGCCCGCCGGCACACCCGCCGACGGACTGGCCGCGCGGCTCACGGCACTGACGGAAACCGAACGGACCCGGACGCTCACCGAACTGGTCCGTACCGAGGCCGCGGCCGTCCTGCGCCACACCGGCATCGACGCGATCCGCCCCGACCGGGCGTTCAAGGACGCCGGGTTCGACTCGCTCACCGCGCTCGAACTGCGCAACCGGCTGGGCCGGGTCACCGGGCTGACGCTCCCCGCCACCGTGGTGTTCGACCGGCCCAGCCCGGCCGCGCTCGCCGCGTACCTGCGCGGCAGGTTCCTGGGCGACCCGGCCGTGGCCCCGTCCCCCGCGGCCGCTCCGGCCGGTGCCGCGGGCCCCGACCACGACGACCCCGTCGTCATCGTCGGCATGGCCTGCCGGTTCCCCGGCGACGCCGACAGCCCCGAGGCGCTGTGGGACCTCGTCATGGCGGAACGCGACGTGATCGGCGCCGCCCCCGTGGACCGCGGCTGGAACCTCGACGAGATCTACGAGCCGGACCCCGAGGCCGGCCGCCGCGGGACGACGTACGTCCGCGAAGGCGGATTCCTGCACGGGGCCGCCGGGTTCGACGCAGACTTCTTCGGGATCTCGCCCCGCGAGGCCCTCGTCATGGACCCCCAGCAGCGGCTGCTGCTGGAGACCTCCTGGGAAGCCCTCGAACGGGCCGGCATCGATCCGCAGTCGCTGCGCGGTACCCGTACCGGCGTCTACGCGGGCCTCACGCACCAGGAGTACGCCTCCCGCCTGCACGAGGCGTCCGAGGAGCACGAGGGACACCTCCTCACCGGCAAGTCCGCGAGTGTCGTCTCCGGCCGCATCTCCTACGCCCTCGGTCTGGAGGGGCCCTCGGTGTCGGTCGACACGGCCTGTTCCTCGTCGCTGGTGGCGCTGCACCTCGCCGCGCAGGCCCTGCGGTCCGGCACCTGCGACCTCGCCCTCGCGGGCGGCGTCACCGTCATGGCCGCACCCGGTCTGTTCGTGGAGTTCTCGCGCCAGCGCGGCCTCGCCGCCGACGGCCGCAGCAAGGCCTTCGCCGACGCCGCAGACGGCACCAGCTGGGGCGAGGGCGCGGGCATGGTCCTCGTCGAGCGGCTCTCCGACGCCGTGCGCAACGGGCACCCGGTGCTCGCCGTCATCCGGGGCGACGCGGTCAACCAGGACGGTGCCAGCAACGGCCTCACCGCCCCCAACGGCCCCTCGCAGGAACGCGTCATCACACAGGCGCTGGCCAACGCCCGCCTGGGCACGGCCGACGTGGACGTGGTCGAGGCGCACGGGACGGGCACGCGGCTGGGTGACCCGATCGAGGCGCAGGCGCTGCTGGCCACGTACGGTCAGCGTCCGGCCGGACAGCCGCTGTGGCTCGGGTCGCTGAAGTCGAACATCGGACACCCGCAGGCCGCGGCCGGTGTGGGCGGTGTCATCAAGATGGTGATGGCCCTGCGGCACGGGAAGCTCCCCAGGACCCTGCACGTGGACGCCCCGTCCTCACAGGTCGACTGGGAGACGGGCGCCGTCGAGCTGCTCACGCAGGCGCGGGACTGGCCGGAGCGCGACGACCGTCCGCGCCGGGCCGGCGTCTCGGCCTTCGGGGTGAGCGGGACGAACGCGCACGTGATCCTGGAGCAGGCCCCGGTGACGGAGCCCGCCGCGGAGGCGGGCTCCCGGGAGCTGCCGGTGGTCCCCGTGGTGGTGTCCGCCAGGTCGGCGGCGGGCCTGCGCGACCAGGTGGAA
>NZ_JBFRER010000257.1:0-6156 GCF_052114405.1 Streptomyces sp. M-16
CCGAACGGGGACCGAACGGGGACGGGCTGTCCTTCACCGAGGGCGGCACGGTCCTGGTCACCGGTGGCACCGGCGTCCTGGGCCGCGCGGTCGCCCGCCACCTCGTCACCGAACACGGTGTACGCCACCTCCTGCTGGCCTCGCGCTCCGGCGGCGCCGAGGACCTCGTCGCCGAACTGTCGGAGCTGGGCGCCTCGGTCACCGTCGCCGCCTGCGACGCCGCCGACCGCGACGCCCTCGCCGCCCTCCTGGCCTCGATCCCCACCGCGCACCCCCTCACCGCCGTCATCCACACCGCCGGAGTGGTCGACGACGGAGTGATCGAGTCCCTCACCCCGCAGCGGCTCGACGCGGTCCTGCGCCCGAAGGTGGACGCGGCCGACAACCTCCACGAACTCACCGCCGGGCTCGACCTGTCGGCGTTCGTCCTGTTCTCCTCCGCCGCCGGCCTGCTCGGCGCCCCGGGCCAGGGCAAYTACGCCGCCGCCAACGCCTACCTCGACGCCCTCGCCCAGCACCGGCGCACGCTCGGCCTCCCCGGCATCTCCCTCGCCTGGGGCCTGTGGGCCGAACGCAGCGGCATGACCGGCGCCCTCGACGCCACCGACGTCGACCGCATCTCCCGCGGCGGCATGGCAGCCCTCGCCACCGAGGAGGCCCTCGCCCTCCTCGACACCGCCCCCGCCCACGACCGGGCCGTCCTCTTCCCCATGCGCCTCGACCTCAAGGCGCTCCCCACCGGCCCCGCCCTCCCGCCCGTCCTGCGCGCACTCGCCGGAGCGAGCCGGACCCGGCCCACCGCCGGCGCGGCGCCCCGTACCGGCGGCACGCCCCTCGGACAGCGGCTGGCCGCCCTGCCCGAAGCCCAGCGCACCCGGACCCTCCATGACCTGGTCGCCACCGAGGTGACCGCCGTACTCGGCCACCGCGCACCGGCAGCGCCGGAGCCCACCCAGGTGTTCAAGGACCTCGGCTTCGACTCCCTCTCCGCCGTCGAGCTGCGCAACCGGCTCAGTGCCGTGACCGGGCTGCGGCTCCCGGCGACCCTGATCTTCGACCAGCCGACCCCGGACTCCCTCGTCACCTACCTGAAGGGCCGCCTCGTCGACACCGGCGACGCCAAGGCGTCCGCCACCGCCACCACCGCGCTCACCGCCGACGAGCCGATCGCCATCGTCGGCATGAGCTGCCGCTTCCCCGGCGGGGTCCGCTCCCCCGAGGACCTGTGGCGGCTGGTGCTCTCCGGCGGCGACGCCATCGGCGACTTCCCCGCCGACCGCGGCTGGGACATCGACTCCCTCTACCACCCCGACCCCGCCCACGCCGGCACCTCCTACGTCCGCGAGGGCGGCTTCCTCGACGGGGCCGCCGACTTCGACCCCGTGTTCTTCGGGATCTCCCCGCGCGAGGCCCTCGCCATGGACCCCCAGCAGCGCCTGCTGCTGGAGACGGCGTGGGAGACCTTCGAACACGCCGGGATCTCCCCGGCCTCCGTACGCGGCAGCCGCACCGGCGTCTTCACCGGCGTCATGTACCACGACTACGTCAACCTCCTCCACGACCAGGAGGGCCTGGAGGGCTACGCGGGCAACGGCAGCGCCGGCAGCATCGCATCCGGCCGCATCGCCTACACCCTCGGCCTCGAAGGCCCCGCCGTCACCGTGGACACGGCCTGCTCCTCGTCCCTGGTGTCGATGCACCTCGCCGGCCAGGCCCTGCGGCAGGGCGAGTGCACCATGGCCCTCGCCGGCGGCGTGACCGTCATGTCCGGCCCCAGCACCTTCGTGGAGTTCAGCCGCCAGCGCGGCCTGGCCCCCGACGGCCGCTGCAAGCCCTTCGCCGCGGGCGCCGACGGCACCTCGTGGTCCGAGGGCGTCGGCATGGTCCTCCTGGAACGCCTCTCCGACGCGCGCCGCAACGGGCACCCGGTGCTCGCCGTCGTGCAGGGTTCGGCGGTGAACCAGGACGGCGCGTCCAACGGCATGACCGCCCCCAACGGCCCCTCCCAGCAGCGCGTCATCGAACAGGCCCTGTCCAAGGCTCAGCTGACGGCAGGTCAGGTCGACGTGGTGGAGGCCCACGGTACGGGCACCACCCTCGGCGACCCCATCGAGGCGCAGGCGCTCCTCGCCACCTACGGCCAGGACCGGGAGGAGGACCGGCCGCTGCTGCTGGGCTCGGTCAAGTCGAACCTGGGCCACACCCAGGCCGCGGCGGGCATGGCCGGCGTCATCAAGATGGTCATGGCGATGCGCCACGGCGTCGTGCCGATGACCCTGCACGTGGACGAGCCGACCCCGCACGTGGACTGGTCGGCGGGCGCCGTGCGCCTGCTGACGGAGCCGGTGCCGTGGCCCGAGACGGGCGAACCGCGCCGCGCGGCCGTGTCCTCCTTCGGCATCAGCGGCACGAACGCCCACACCATCCTCCAGGAGGCCCCGCAGGAGCCCGTCGCCGCCGACCCGGCCGCCCCCGCCTCGGGACTGCCCGTATGGGTGCTGTCGGGGCGGGACGCGGAGGCGGTGCGGGCCCAGGCGGCCCGTCTGCTGGAGCGGGTGTCCGCCGATCCGGATCTGGAGCCGGCCGACGTCGCCTTCTCGCTGGTGACCACCCGTGCCGCGCTGGGCACCCGCGCGGCCGTGGTGGCCGGCGGCCGCACGGAGCTGCTGGCCGGCCTGGAGGCCCTGGCCGAGGGCCGCCCGGCATCCGGAGCCGTCGAGGGCGCGGCCTCCGGCGGGAGGTTTGCCTTCCTGTTCTCGGGTCAGGGTGCGCAGCGTCCGGGGATGGGGCGTGAGCTGTACGAGGCGCAGCCGGTGTTCGCAGCCGCGTTCGACGAGGTGTGCGCGCACTTCGCCCTGCCGTTGAAGGAGCTCGTGTTCGGGGGCGGGGAGGGGATCCACCGTACGGAGGTGACCCAGCCGGCGCTCTTCGCGGTCGAGGTGGCGCTGTACCGCCTGGCGGAGTCGGTGGGCCTGCGTCCGGACTTCGTGGCGGGTCATTCGATCGGTGAGATAGCGGCGGCGCATGTGGCCGGGGTGCTGTCGCTGGCGGACGCGGCCCGTCTGGTGGCGGCCCGTGGCGCGCTGATGGGCGCGCTGCCGGAGGGCGGCGCGATGGTGTCCGTGCGCGCCACCGAGGAGGACGTCCGTCCGTTGCTGTCGGCCGATGTGGACATCGCGGCGGTCAACGGYCCCTCGTCCGTGGTGGTTTCGGGCGCCGAGCGGGCCGTCCTGGAGGTGGCGGCACAGCTGGCCGAGCGGGGTCACAAGACCAAGCGCCTCACGGTCTCGCACGCCTTCCACTCCCCGCTGATGGAGCCGATGCTGGAGGCGTTCCGCGAGGTCGCGCAAACCCTCACCCACAACGCCCCCTCGGTTCCGGTCGTGCGTCCTCGCCGCCATGGCGGGGGAGAGCCTGCCGGAGGCCTTCTCCGGGCTGCTGACCCCGGTGCTGCGCAAGGACCGTCCCGAACCCGCTGCCTTCCTCGGCGCCCTCGCCGAGGCCTGGACCCGCGGCCTCCCCGTCGACTGGACGCCCCTGCTCCCCGGACGCCGCGTCGGCCTGCCCACGTACCCCTTCCACCGGCAGCGCTACTGGCCCGGCACCGAGCACGCCCCGGCGACCGGTGCGGCGGAGCCGACGTCGCCGCTGGCCAAGCGCCTGGAGGCGGCCGACGACCCCGGGCGCGTCCTGCTCGACCTGGTCCGCGACACCATCGCCACCGTCCTCGGACACACCGCCCAGGAGACGGCGGACCCCGAACGGGCCTTCCGCGACTTCGGCTTCGACTCGATGACCGCCGTCGAGTTCCGCACCCGGCTCGGCACCGCGACCGGGATCGCGCTGCCCGCGACCCTCGTCTACGACCATCCGACCCCGGCCGCCCTCGTCACGTACCTGCGCGCCGAAATCCTCGGCGGCACGGGCACCGGACCGGCCCGCGTACGCCGCGTGGTCGGCAGCGACGAGCCCATCGCCATCGTCGGCATGAGCTGCCGCTTCCCGGGCGGCGTCGRCTCGCCCGAGGACCTGTGGCGCCTCGTCGCGTCCGGGACCGACGCCATCTCGTCCTTCCCGGACGACCGCGGCTGGAACATCGGGGGGCTCTACGACCCGGACCCCGACCACCAGGGGACGACGTACACCCGGCACGGCGGCTTCCTGCGGCACGCCGCCGACTTCGACGCCGGCTTCTTCGGGATCTCCCCGCGCGAGGCCCTCGCCATGGACCCCCAGCAGCGCCTGCTGCTGGAGGTGGCGTGGGAGGCGTTCGAACGCGCGGGGATGCCCCCGGGCGCGGCCCGCGGCAGCGGGACCGGCGTCTTCGTGGGCACCAACGGCCAGGACTACACGGCCCTGGTCTCGCAGTCCTCCGAAAGCCTGGAGGGCTACCTCGGCACCGGCGGCGCCGGCAGCGTCGCCTCCGGCCGCATCGCCTACGCCCTGGGCCTCGAAGGACCCGCCCTGACCGTCGACACGGCCTGCTCGTCCTCCCTCGTCGCCCTGCACCTGGCGACGGAGGCCCTGCGGCGCGGCGAATGCGAACTGGCCCTGGCCGGCGGCGTGACCATCATGTCGACCCCCCAGTCGTTCATCGACTTCAGCCGCCAGCGCGGCCTGTCGCCCGACGGCCGCTGCAAGCCGTTCGCGGCCGCCGCCGACGGCACGGGCTGGTCCGAGGGCGTCGGCATGCTCCTCGTCGAGCGGCTGTCGGACGCCCGCCGCAACGGTCACCGGGTCCTCGCGGTGGTCCGCGGATCGGCCGTCAACCAGGACGGCGCCTCCAACGGGCTCACCGCCCCCAACGGCCCCTCCCAGCAGCGCGTCATCCGTCAGGCCCTCGCCAACGCCGGCCTGACGGCCCGGCAGGTCGACGCCGTCGAGGCCCACGGCACCGGCACGCCGCTCGGCGACCCGATCGAAGCGCAGGCGCTGCTGGCCACGTACGGCCAGGACCGCCCCGACGACCGGCCGCTGCACCTGGGATCCCTGAAGTCCAACATCGGCCACACCCAGGCGGCGGCGGGCGTCGGCGGCGTCATCAAAATGGTGATGGCGATGCGCCACGGCGTCCTGCCCCGCACCCTGCACGTCGACGCACCCACCCCGCACGTCGACTGGGAGGCCGGCACGGTCGCGCTGCTCACCGAGAGCGTGGCCTGGCCGGAGACCGGTCAGCCGCGCCGCGCGGCCGTGTCCTCCTTCGGCATGAGCGGCACGAACGCCCACCTGGTGCTCGAACAGAGCCCGCCCGACACCCCGGACGAGACGGCGCAGACCACCGGTACCCCCGTGCCCTGGCTGCTGTCCGCCGCCTCGGCACAAGCCCTGCGCGGACAGGCCCGCCGCCTGCGCGACCACGTCGCGGACCGGCCGGCCCTCGACCCGGGCGCGGTCGGCCGCGGCCTGGCCACGGCACGCACCCTGTTCCCGCACCGCGCCGTGGTCATCGGAGCCGACAGGGCCGAGTACCTGAGCGCGCTCGACGCCGTGGCACGCGGCGAAGCCGACACCGATCTGTTCCGGACACCGGACCCGTCCGCCTTCCTGTTCTCCGGTCAGGGCGCGCAGCGTCCGGGGATGGGGCGTGAGCTGTACGAGGCGCAGCCGGTGTTCGCCGCCGCCTTCGACGAGGTGTGCGCGCACTTCGACCTGCCGCTGAAGGACGTGGTCTTCGGCGACGGGGAGGAGATCCACCGCACGGAGTTCACCCAGCCGGCCCTCTTCGCGATCGAGGTGGCGCTGTACCGCCTGCTGGAGTCCTACGGCGTCCGCCCGGACTTCCTGGCGGGCCACTCGATCGGCGAGATCGCCGCCGCGCACGTCGCGGGGGTGCTGTCGCTGGCGGACGCGGCCCGGCTGGTGGCGGCCCGCGGTGCGCTGATGGGCGCGCTGCCGGAGGGCGGCGCGATGGTCTCCGTCCAGGCGGCCGAGGCCGAGGTCCGCCCGCTGCTCTGCTCCGAGGTGGACATCGCGGCCGTCAACGGGCCCTCCGCGGTGGTCATTTCCGGCACCGAGCGGGCCGTCCTGGAGGTGGCCGGGCAGCTGGCCGAGCGGGGTCACAAGACCAAGCGCCTCACGGTCTCCCACGCCTTCCACTCCCCGCTGATGGAGCCGATGCTGGAGGCGTTCCGCGAGGTCGCCGAGTCCCTGACC
>NZ_JBFRER010000258.1:0-3185 GCF_052114405.1 Streptomyces sp. M-16
GACGACTTCCGGGCCGTCGTGGACGGTGTTTCCTTCGGAGCGCCGCGCGTTCCGGTCGTCTCGGCCCTGACGGGCCGGACGGTGTCGGCGGAGGAGTTCTGCTCGGTCGACTACTGGGTGCGCCACGTCCGCGAGGCCGTCCGCTTCGCGGACGCCGTCGCCTCCCTCGCCGACCTGGGCGTCCGTACCTTCCTGGAGGTCGGTCCCGGTGGTGTCCTGACGGCCATGGCCCAGGACTCCGTGGACGAGCACGCGGTCACCGTCCCCCTCCTGCGCGCCGACCGTGCCGAGGCAACGGCCGTCACCACCGCCGTCGCCCACCTCCACGTCCACGGCGTACCCGTCGACTGGACGGCCGTCTTCGCCCGACGCGGCGCCCGGCACGTCGACCTGCCCACCTACGCCTTCCAGCGCGAGCACTACTGGCTCCACGTCCCCGCCACCGCCGACGTCACCGCGATCGGTGTCGCCGATACCGAACACCCCATGCTGGGTGCCACCGTCGTACTCCCTGACGGCGCCATCGTGCTGACGGGCCGGCTGTCGCTCGCCACGCATCCCTGGATCGCGGACCACGCGGTCTCCGGCGTCGTGCTCGTCCCCGGTACGGCCTTCGTCGAGCTGGCCCTGCGGGCCGGGCAGGAAGCCGGCTGCGAGCAGGTCGAGGAACTGACCCTGGAGGCCCCGCTCGTCCTGCCCGAGCACGGCGGGGTCCAGCTCCGCCTCACGGTCGGGACACGGGACGCCTCCGGACGCTGCGCACTGGAGCTGTACTCCCGGCCGGAGGACGCCCCCGGGGCACAGGACTGGACGCGTCACGCGGCCGGTACCCTCTCCGCCGAGCCGCCGGCGCCCGCCTCGTCCGAACTCGCCGCGTGGCCGCCGCAAGGCGCCGAACCGGTCGCCACCGACGACCTGTACGACCTGCTCGACGGCCTCGGCTTCGGCTACGGCCCGGTCTTCCGAGGCCTGAAGGAGGCCTGGCGCCACGGCGACACCCTGTACGCAGCCGCCGCCCTCCCGGAGGAGTCGGTGCCGGACGCGGGCACGTACGGGCTGCACCCGGCCCTCCTCGACGCGGGGCTCCACGCCTCGTGGCTCGGCCTGCTGTCCGGGTCCGAGACCGGCCGCGGTCTGCTGCCGTTCTCCTGGAGCGCGGTGCACCTGCGGGCCGCCGGCGCGTCCGCGGTACGGATCAAGCTGACCGCCGCCGGGACGGACGCGGTGTCGGTCCTCGTCGCCGACGGTTCGGGCCGCCCGCTCGCGACGATCGGGGCACTCGTCCTGCGCCCGGTCTCCGCCGACCGGCTGCGGCTGGCCGCCGAGCCCCGCGAAGACTCCCTCTACCGGCTCGACTGGACCCCGGCCCACATGCCGGCGGACGCACCCGTCCCCGAGTACGACGTGGCGACGATGGGCCGTCCGTTCACCGGAGGCGGTGCCCCGGCGGACGACACGGCCGCCCGCGTACGGACCACGAGCCACCGGGCGCTCGCCCTGATCCAGGGACGGCTCGCCGACGACGCCGCCGACCCGGCACCGCTCGTGCTGGTCACCCGGCACGCCGTCGCGACACACGCGGGGGAGCGCGCAGCGCTCGACCCGGCCCAGGCCGCCGTCTGGGGCATGGTCCGCTCGGCGCAGTCGGAGAACCCGGGACGCTTCGTCCTCCTCGACCTGGACCCGGATCTGGATCCGGACGGCGACCTCGGCCGCGCTGCCGTACGGGCTGCCGTGAGCACGGGCGAGCCGCAGCTCGCGGTGCGCGCCGGAACGATTCTGCTGCCCCGCCTGACGCGGACGAAGGGCTCCGCGGAGGAGGGAGACCCGGCGGCCGACCCGGGCCGGACGTTCCCGGACGGAGGCACCGTCCTCGTCACCGGGGCGACCGGCACGCTGGGCCGTCTCGTCGCCCGGCACCTCGTCACCCGACACGGTGTCCGGCACCTGGTGCTCACCGGACGCCGGGGCCCCGCCGCCGAAGGAGCGGCGGCCTTCGAGGCCGAACTGACCGGACTCGGCGCCCACGTCGTCACCGCCGCGTGCGACGTCGCCGACCGCGAGGCGCTCGCCGCACTGCTCGCGACCATCCCCGCGGAGCACCCGCTGACGGGAGTCGTGCACGCGGCGGGCGTCACGGACGACGGGATCGTCCCCGCGCTCACCCCGGAGCGCGTCGACCACGTGCTCCGCCCGAAGGTGGACGCCGCCCTGAACCTGCACGAACTCACCCGGGACACGGACCTGTCCGCGTTCGTCCTCTTCTCCTCGGTGTCCGCGACCCTCGGCGGCGCCGGACAGGCCAACTACGCCGCCGCGAACTCCTTCCTGGACGCCCTGGCCCAGCTGCGCCGCGCGGCCGGCCTGCCCGCCGTGTCCATGGCCTGGGGGCTGTGGGCCGAGGGCAGCGGGATGACCGGCAAGCTGGACTCGGCCGACCTCGCGCGCATCCGCCGCATGGGCCTGGTCGCCATGGACTCGGCCACCGGCCTGGCCCTGTTCGACGCCGCCTGCGCGGCCGGGGAAGACGTCCTCTTCCCGGTCCCGCTGGACCACGCGGGGCTGCGGGTCCAGGCCGCCGGCGACAAGGTGCCCGCCCTGCTGCGCGGTCTCGTCAAGTCCCCGGTCCGCAAGGTCCAGGCCGCGGGCGACACCACGGCCACGGGGGCGGCCGACCGGGCCACCGCACTGGCCGGGAGCCTGTACGGGCTTCCCGAGGCGGAGCAGGACCGCGTCCTCGGTGACCTGGTACGCCTCCAGATCGCCACGGTGCTCGGCCACGCCTCACCGGAGCGGATCGAACCCGAGCGCCAGTTCAGGGACCTCGGCTTCGACTCCCTCACCGCGGTCGAACTGCGCAACCTCCTGGGCGCCGTCACCGGCACCCGACTGCCCGCGACCCTGGTCTTCGACCACCCCACACCGCTGGCGCTCACCCGCTTCCTGCGCGGCGAGATCCTCGGCGGCGAGGCCGGTGCGGCCGGCGGCCGTACGGCCGCCGCTGCGGGCCCGCTGGGCGGCGGCCGCTCCGTCGAGGCCGATGAGCCGATCGCGATCGTGGGGATGAGTTGCCGTTATCCGGGTGGGGTGCGGTCTCCGGAGGATCTGTGGCGGCTGGTCGCGGAGGGGGGTGACGCGGTGGGTGGTTTCCCGGTCGATCGTGGGTGGGCGCTGGAGGCGTTGTA
>NZ_JBFRER010000259.1:0-3145 GCF_052114405.1 Streptomyces sp. M-16
GCCACCGCCAGGGGCCGGGCCCCGCGGGGCCGCCCCCCGCCCCGCCCCGCCCCGCCCCTCCCCGGGGCGGGGCGGCAGGGCCGGCGTACGGCCCGATGTCGGCCCGCGCCAGTAGGGTGGGCGGCATGGCCGACCCTTCCAGCTACCGTCCCGAGCCCGGGCAGATCCCCGACTCCCCGGGGGTCTACAAGTTCCGCGACGAGCACCGCCGGGTGATCTACGTCGGGAAGGCCAAGAGCCTGCGCCAGCGCCTGGCCAGCTACTTCCAGGACATCGCGGGCCTGCACCCCCGTACCGCCACCATGGTCACCACGGCCGCCTCCGTCGAGTGGACGGTGGTCTCCACCGAGGTCGAGGCGCTCCAGCTCGAATACTCCTGGATCAAGGAGTTCGACCCCCGGTTCAACGTCAAGTACCGGGACGACAAGAGCTACCCCTCCCTCGCCGTCACCATGAACGAGCAGTACCCCCGCGTGCAGGTCATGCGCGGCCCCAAGAAGAAGGGCGTGCGCTACTTCGGCCCGTACGGGCACGCCTGGGCGATCCGCGAGACCGTCGACCTGATGCTCCGTGTGTTCCCGGTCCGCACCTGCTCCGCCGGAGTGTTCAAGCGCTCCGCCCAGATCGGCCGGCCCTGCCTGCTCGGCTACATCGGCAAGTGCTCCGCGCCCTGCGTCGGCCGGGTCACGCCCGAGGAACACCGGGAACTGGCCGAGGACTTCTGCGACTTCATGGCCGGCCGCACGGGCACCTACCTCACCCGCCTCGAACAGCGGATGCACGAGGCCGCCGAGGAGATGGAGTACGAGAAGGCCGCCCGGCTGCGCGACGACATAGGGGCCCTGCGCCGGGCCATGGAGAAGAACGCCGTCGTCCTCGCCGACGCCACCGACGCCGACCTGATCGCGGTCGCCGAGGACGAGCTCGAAGCCGCCGTGCAGATCTTCCACGTCCGCGGCGGCCGGGTCCGCGGCCAGCGCGGCTGGGTCACCGACAAGGTCGAGGCCGTGGACACCGCCGGGCTCGTCGAGCACGCCCTGCAGCAGCTGTACGGGGAGGAGAGGGGAGAGGCCGTCCCCAAGGAGGTGCTGGTCCCGGTGCTCCCGGAGGACACCGGGGCCCTGGGCCAGTGGCTGGCCGGGCGGCGCGGCTCGAACGTCAGCCTGCGCGTCCCGCAGCGCGGGGACAAGAAGGCCCTCATGGAGACCGTCCACCGCAACGCGCAGCAGTCCCTCGCCCTGCACAAGACCAAGCGCGCCAGCGACCTCACCACCCGCTCCCGCGCCCTGGAGGAGATCGCCGAGGCACTGGAACTGGACGGCGCCCCGCTGCGCATCGAGTGCTTCGACATCTCCCACCTCCAGGGCGACGACGTGGTGGCCTCGATGGTCGTCTTCGAGGACGGCCTCGCCCGCAAGGGCGAGTACCGGCGCTTCCAGATCAAGTCCTTCGAAGGACAGGACGACGTCCGCTCCATGCACGAGGTGGTCTCCCGGCGCTTCCGCCGCTACCTCCAGGAGAAGCTGAAGACGGGGGAGTGGTCCCCCGAGGACGCGCAGGACGCCGGCGCCGACGGGAGCGCGGTGGGCGTGGCGGAGGACGACGGGCGGCCCAAGCGCTTCGCGTACCCGCCCCAGCTGGTCGTCGTCGACGGCGGGCAGCCCCAGGTGGCGGCCGCGAAGCGGGCCCTGGAGGAGCTCGGGATCGACGACGTGGCGGTGTGCGGCCTGGCCAAGCGGCTGGAGGAGGTCTGGCTGCCCGGCGAGGACGACCCCGTCGTGCTGCCCCGCACCAGCGAAGGCCTCTACCTGCTCCAGCGGGTCCGTGACGAAGCCCACCGCTTCGCCATCCAGTACCAGCGCAACAAGCGCGGCAAGCGCCTGAAATCGGGCCCCCTGGACGAGGTGCCGGGCCTCGGCGAGAGCCGCAAGCATGCCCTGGTCAAGCACTTCGGTTCGGTGAAGAAGCTGAGACAGGCGACAATCGACCAGATCTGCGAGGTCCCGGGCATAGGACGCAAGACGGCCGAGACCGTGGCCGCGGCCCTCGCCCAGGCTCCCCCGGCCGGTCCTGCCGTCAACACGGCGACAGGAGAGATCATGGAGGACGAGGCACCCGCGCCGGCGGGAGCAGCGTCCGAACGGGGGACCGAGCAATGACCGAGCACGAGACCACGCACGACCGAGACGGAGCACAGGTGAGTACGGGCACGACAGTGGAGCCCGGCGACAACGCCGAGGCGGCCATCCCCGAACTAGTGATCATCTCCGGGATGTCCGGGGCCGGCCGCAGCACCGCGGCCAAGTGTCTGGAGGACCTCGGCTGGTTCGTCGTCGACAACCTTCCGCCCGCGCTGATCCCCACCATGGTGGAGCTCGGGGCCCGCTCCCAGGGCAACGTGGCGCGGATCGCCGTCGTCGTCGACGTCCGCGGCCGCCAGTTCTTCGACGCCCTGCGCGAGTCCCTCTCCGACCTGGAGGCCCGCGGGGTCACCCGGCGCATCGTCTTCCTGGAGTCCTCCGACGACGCGCTGGTGCGCCGCTTCGAGTCGGTCCGCCGACCGCACCCCCTCCAGGGCGACGGCCGCATCGTCGACGGCATCGCCGCCGAGCGCGACCTGCTGCGCGAGCTGCGCGGGGACGCGGACCTGGTCATCGACACCTCCAGCCTGAACGTGCACGAGCTGCGCGCGAAGATGGACGCCCAGTTCGCGGGCGACGAGGAGCCCGAGCTGCGGGCCACCGTCATGTCCTTCGGCTACAAGTACGGCCTCCCCGTCGACGCCGACCTCGTCGTCGACTGCCGCTTCATCCCCAACCCGCACTGGGTGCCGGAGCTGCGCCCCTTCACCGGGCTCAACGAGGAGGTCTCGGGCTACGTCTTCAGCCAGCCCGGCGCCAAGGAGTTCCTCGACCGCTACACCGAACTGCTCCAGCTCATCGCCACCGGCTACCGCCGCGAGGGCAAGCGGTACGTGACCATCGCGGTCGGCTGCACCGGCGGCAAGCACCGCAGCGTGGCCATGTCCGAGAAGCTCGCCGCCCGCCTCGCCTCCGAGGGAGTCGAGACCGTCGTCGTCCACAGGGACATGGGGCGCGAGTGACCGGACGGACCCTGCGCCTGCGCCGCCTGCGCCGCCTCGCCC
>NZ_JBFRER010000260.1:0-3035 GCF_052114405.1 Streptomyces sp. M-16
GCCCCGGGCGCCGGGMGGCCCCGCGGGCTCGCCGGTCGGCGCGGGGGGCGCCGGGGCGGCCGTCGCGGCCGTCCCGTCCTCGTGTTCCGGATCCGCACCGCGGGCCATCGCACCGGCGCCGTCGGTCGTCGCTGTCATGGCTTCCCCTTAGAACAGTGTCCTCTGCTGTGCTGGGGTCTGCCGTCGGCCGGAGCGTGCTAGCAGGTGGCGGCGCCGGCCGGCGACTCGCGCTTCATATCCGCTGCCGGGTGGCGATCACCTCTTGCGCACGACGACGAAGTCGGCGAGGGCGACGAGCTGGTCCCGTACCCGCTGCGGCATGTTCACGTCGTCCAGGGCGCGGATCGCCACCGCGTGCTGGCGCCGGGCCTCGTCGGCGGTCCACTGACGGCCGCCCGCCGCCTCGATGAGCGCGGCGCGGTGGGCGAACTCCTCCTCGGAGAAGTTCTCGAAGTCGTTGCTCTTGGCGTCGGCGGCGAGCAGCTGCGCGAGTTCCTCGCAGGCGGGACCGCCGGCCGCGAGGGCGGCGACCACCGGCAGGGACTTCTTGCGCTGGCGCAGGTCGCTCCAGGTCTGCTTGCCGGTGGCGTCGGGGTCGCCCCAGATGCCGAGGAGGTCGTCGACGGCCTGGAAGGCGAGGCCGAGGTGGTAGCCGTACTCCTCCAGCTTGTCCGCGGTGCGGTCGTCGGCGCCGCCCAGGACGGCGCCGATGGAGACCGCGCAGGCGAGCAGGGCGCCCGTCTTGTTGCCCTCCATCTCCAGGCACTCCTCGACGCTGACGCTCTCGCGGTGCTCGTAGGAGATGTCCTGGGCCTGGCCGTCGATGAGCTTGCGGCTGGCGGTGGTCAGACGGCGGGCCGCGCGGCCCGCCTCGACGGTGCCCAGCTCCAGCAGGACCTCGTTGGCGAGGGCGAAGAGGGCGTCGCCGACGAGGATCGCCAGCGCCGGCCCGTGGACCTTCCATACCGTGTCGCGGTGGCGGCGCTGTTCGTCGCCGTCCATCAGGTCGTCGTGCAGCAGCGAGAAGTTGTGGACGAGCTCCACGGCGACGGCGCCCGGGATGCCGACCTCCGCGGAGGCACCGGCGGCCTCGGCGGAGAGCAGGGCGAGGGCGGGCCGGACGGCCTTGCCCCCGTCGCCGTCCGCCGGGTTGCCCTGGGCGTCGATCCAGCCGAAGTGGTAGGCGGCGACCGTGTCCATGGGCGCCGCGAGCCGGTCTACGGCGGCGCGGAGCACGGGGGTCGACAGCGTGCGGCCGCGTTCCAGGAGGGCGAGCGTGTCCGCCTGCTCCCCGCCGGCCGTGCCCACACTGGCAGCCGTGTTCTCGACAGCCGGGTTCCCCGGGTTCACTGGCTCTCCTCTGGTTCCTGTACGTGCTGTGCCGGTTGTGCTGGTGGTCGTGGTCTTCATGCCGCCTCCCACGGAGGACGTCCGGCGGGGCGGCCCAGGGCGCTGAGTGCCGCCCGTGCCGCACCGGTGCCGCTGCGGACCGCGCTCTCCATGGTCGCGGGCCAGCCGGTGGCGGTCCACGCACCGGCGAGATAGAGGCCCGGCGTGTCGGTCCGGTTGCCGGGGCGCAGCCGGCCGACGCCCGGACTCGGGGCGAAGGTGGCGGTGCGTTCCCGGGTGACGAAGAAGTCGCGCACCTTCGCGCCGCGGGCGGCGGGCAGCAGCCGCTCCAGCTCCGGCAGGTACTTGGCGCGCAGGACGGACACCGGTTCGTCGATGTCGTCCTGGGCCACCGACTGGGACAGGGCCAGGTACTGGCCGCCGTCGGTGAGGCCGGAGGCGTCGGTGCGGTCGAAGACCCACTGGACGGGGGAGCCCAGGGCCGCGAAGAAGGGCTGCCTGAGCACCTTGCGGTCGTAGACGACGTGGACGTTGAGGATCGGCGCGGTGCCGATGTCGAGGAGCTTGTCCGGGTCGGCCAGCGCCCCGGGCGGGAGCAGCCCGTGGGCCTCGCGCTGCGGGACGGCGAGGACGACGGTGCCCGCCGCGAGGGACTCCTCCTCGGTGTCGACCCGCCAGTTCCCGTCGTCCGTACGGGAGACGCAGGTGACCCGGGTGCGCAGTTCGGTGCGCACGTCGGCCGCGTCGAGGGCCTTGCGGGCGAGGGTGTCGTGGAGGTCGCCGAGCGGGACGCGGGCCCAGCCGATGTCGGCGGCGCCGTTCTCGGAGAGCAGGCCGGTCTTGAAGACCATGGCGGCCAGGCCCAGCGAGGACTGGCCGGCGGTGGCGTTGAGGGTGGCGATGCCGACGAGGTCCCAGAGGGCCTCGACGGTGCGCGGGGACTGGCCGTAGCGGGCGAGCCAGGTAGCGAAGTCCAGGCCGTCGAGCGCCGGGTCGGCCGGGTCGAGGCGGCGCAGGGCGAGGGCGGCGCGTCCCACGCTCACCCGCTCGGCGAGCGAGAGGTGCGGGTAGGTGGCCAGGGAGGCCGCCAGGTGCAGGGGGACGGGCAGGGCGCTGCGGCGCAGTCGGCCCAGGCGGGGTCCCCGGGGGTGGGCGACGTCGAGGACGGGGACGTCGAGCCGGTCCTGGACCGGGGCGAGGTCCGCGCCGCCGACGCGGTCCAGGAACCACCGGTAGGCCGTGCAGCAGCGGAGGTAGACGTGCTGGCCGTTGTCGACGGTCAGCTCGCCGCGCTTGAAGGAGAACGCGAGGCCGCCGAGCCGGGGGCGGCTTTCGAGCAGGGTGACCCGCAGTCCGGCGTCGGCGAGCCGGAGCGCGGCGGTGACTCCGGCGAGTCCGCCGCCGACGACGACGGCATGCCGGTCGGTGTCCTGGCCGGCGCCTCGCGGCGCGCTCCGGTCGGCCGTGCTCATGCGTCCTCCCCCGTGGTGCGGTGGCCCTGGCGGGCGGTGGGGGCGGGCATGCCTCGGTGCGCCGCGGTCCGGCGCGGACCACGGCCTTCGCCCGCCCGGAGAGACGCCGCGGCGGCTGCCGGGGTTGCCCGGCGGTCGGCCGGATCCGCCGCGGGGCGTGCCGCGGTCCGCCGGGCGGCCGGGCGGTCGCCGGCCGTGCGGGCGGCCCGGGGC
>NZ_JBFRER010000261.1:0-2966 GCF_052114405.1 Streptomyces sp. M-16
GCCCGGCCCCGCGGGCCCCGGTGCACCGGCCGGGGCGGCCACCGCGGCCGGCGCCGGCCAGACCGCCGGCGCGGACGCCGCGAGCCCGGGCACCGTGGTGGTCACGGACCGGTCGGGCCCCGGATCCGCCTCCGCCTCCGGATCCACCACCGCCGGAGCGGGCCTCACCGTCGCCGACCTCGACCGGGGCTCCGACGAGCTGGTCCGGCTGCTCGCCGAGACCGTCGGCTCCGCCGAACGCCAGCTGTTCGAGCTGCGCACCGCCGCCGCCGACGACGCCCGCATCCTCGGCGCCCTCGGCGACGGCGGCCTGCTGCCGCCCGGCCCGGACGTCCTCGCCACCGTCGAGTACCTCGGCGAACACGGCATCCCGGCCCTGCCCGGCTGGCGCTACCTCGCCCAGTCCGTGGACCCGGCCGACCACGCCGCCGTCCTCGCCGCACGCCCCGAACTCGTCGACGGCGTCGTGATCACCGACCCCGACACCCACAGCCGTGCCCGCGAGGTCCTCTCCGCCGCCGCGCTGCTGCCCCGCTCCACCGTCGCCGTCGGCACCGCCGCCGCGCTGCTGGCCCCCGTACCGCCGGCCGGGGACCCCGGCGCAGAGTCCGGGGTCTTCCTCGTCCCGCCGAACCCGGCCATGCACGACGAGCACGCCGCCGACGAGGAGCGCCAGGCGCTCCGCGCCCGCACCACGGCCCGCGACACCGAGATCCGGGACCTCGCCGCCCGCCTCTCCGGCGACCGCGAGCTCGCCGCCCGGCTCGCCTCCTGGCGCACCGGCTGCCCGCCCGGCCGCCTCGCCCAGCTCGCCGAACACGCCGCCGCCGCCCGGACCTTCGCCGAGGAGGCCGACGCCGAGCTCGCGGAGGCCCGTACGGTACGCGCCGAGGCCGACGAGGCCGCCGCCGACGCGGCCCGGGTCCGCGACGAGCGCCAGGACGCCGCCCAGCGCGCCCGCCGTGCCGCCGACGCCCTCTCCGGTCTGGCCCACCGACTGCGCGAGCGCTCCGGCTGGCAGACGAAGGCCCGCGAACTCGCCGAGGAGGCCGCCGAGTCGGAGGCCCGCGCCGAGGCCTGCCTGGACCGGGCCCGCGCCGCCGACGAGGACCGCCGGGCCGCGCAGCGCGCCGCCGACGACGCCCGCCGCACCGCCCGCGCCCTGCGCGCCGAACGCGCCGAGATCGCCGGGGCCCCCGACCAGCTGCCCGCCCAGGACGCCCCGCGCGCACCGCTCCCCGACCTGCGCGAGGCCTACCGGGCCGCCTCCCGGCTCTACGAGAAGGTCGGCGTCGGTGCCGACCTGCGCGCCGAACAGGCCCGCGCCGAGAGCGACGAGAGCGCCGCCCTCGCCGAACTCGACCGCCTCACCAACAAGGTCCGCACCCGCGCCGCCCAGCTCCTCGAAGGCACCGACGGCGCCGACGGCCCGTCCCGGCAGGCCGCGGCGGCCCGCGCCGAGGCCCTCGTACAGATGCTGGAATCCCGGGCGTCCACCGCGAGCGAGCAGCTCGGCCGGCTGCGCGGCGAGGCCGAACGGCACGCCCCGGCCGACGGCGAGGCCCACACCGAACTCCCCGAGGAGCTGGTCCCGGCCGACGTGGAGCAGGCCCAGGGCCTGCTGCGCACCGCCACCGCCCAGCTCGCCGCGCACTCCGCCGCCGTGGAGAGCGCCCGCGCCGCCCACGCCGACCTGCTGCGCGCCCACCGCGCGGCCGAGGACGGCGCCGGGGGCTTCGACGAGACCGCGGCCCTCCTGCGGGACCTGCTGCGCGACCACAACCACCCGGAGGACGAGCAGGAGCCGGTGCCGCACCCGGGCACCCTGGAGGAGGCCCGGCAGTCCGCCACCGAGGCCCGCCGCTCCCTGCGCGGCTGCACGGCCGACCTCTCGGCCGCCGAGTCCGCGGTGCGCGAGGCGAGCGACGTCCTGGTCCGGCACGCCAACGCCACCCGCTACGAGCAGGTGCGCACCCCCGCCCGCCAGCAGATCCGCGAACTGCCCGCCTCCGCCCTGCCCGAGCACGCCGCCGCCTGGGCCGCGGCCTTCGCGCCCCGGCTGCGCGTCCTGACCGACGAGCTCGCCCAGCTGGAGCGCAACCGCGACAGCATCGTCGACCGGCTCCGCGGCCTCGTCGAATCCGCCCTGGCCACCCTGCGGTCCGCGCAGCGCCTCTCCCAGCTGCCGGAGGGCCTGGGGGAGTGGTCGGGCCAGGAGTTCCTGCGGATCCGCTTCGAGGAGCCCGACCAGACCACGCTCACCGAGCGGCTGGGCGAGGTCATCGACGAGGCCACCCGCGCGGCCGTCAAGAAGAACAGCACCGCCTCCTTCGGCGAGGGCGGCCGCCGCGACGGCATGTCCCTGCTGCTGCGCGGCGTCCAGGCGGCCCTCGAACCCAAGGGCATCGCCGTGGAGATCCTCAAGCCGGACGCGGTGCTGCGCGCCGAGCGGGTCCCGGTCGGCCAGATGGGTGACGTCTTCTCCGGCGGCCAGCTGCTGACCGCCGCCATCGCGCTGTACTGCACCATGGCGGCGCTGCGCAGCAACGACCGCGGCCGCGACAAGCACCGCCACGCGGGCACGCTGTTCCTGGACAACCCGATCGGGCGCGCGAACGCGACCTACCTCCTGGAACTCCAGCGGGCCGTCTCCGACGCGCTCGGCGTCCAGCTGCTCTACACGACGGGCCTCTTCGACACCACGGCCCTCGCCGAGTTCCCGCTGGTCATCCGGCTGCGCAACGACGCCGACCTGCGGGCGGGCCTGAAGTACATCAGCGTCGAGGAGCACCTGCGGCCCGGCCTGCCGCAGCGGTCGCCGGACGGGGAGACCATCCACGGCGAGATCACCGCGACCCGCATGTTCCGCCGCTCGACCGCCGGTTCCCGAGAGGCCGCCGGTTCCTGAGCGGCCGCCGGTTCCCCCGCGCACGCCGGACGCCCGGCCCCGCCCCCCGGCCCCGCCC
>NZ_JBFRER010000262.1:0-2870 GCF_052114405.1 Streptomyces sp. M-16
CTCCGGGCTTTCGTTCTGTGTTCTTGCGTTTCCGACTCTATCAGACTCTTTCGTGTCCGATTTTCCTCGGCGCTTTCGAGGTTCTGCGCTTTCGCGCTTTCCCTTTCCGGCGGTTCCGACTCTATCAGAAGTTTTCCACCGGATTTCCCCGGCTTCAGATTCCGAATAAAGAATCGAGTGCACCCGACAGGTGTTTGACGCCTTGTTGGGTGAGAGTCGCCGAACCTGTCCGGTTCGAGGCAACCGTTTAACTCTACAACCCTGCCTGTGAGGTGTCAAAACGGCGGGCGAGGGGTAGCGGGCGCCCTCGTCTGCACACGTGCCGGGCAGCCGCCGCACCGACGGTCGCTTCACGAAGCGGCCCTTCAGGTGCATGGCGAGAGGCGTCTCGACCACCGTGACGGCGATCGTGGCACCGTGCGGGCTCAGCTTGAACGAGATGGAGCAGGACACCGGCCGGGCTGTCGAGCGCGGCCGTGACCAGCACGGCGACGTAGTCGATCACGCGGTCCGCTCCATGCCGCCGTGGGCGCCCGGGTGCTGCGGGCACTAGCCGTGGCGATCACCTCGGCCCGCGCCTGGGCACCGGCTCGGCCGTCCCCGCCCTCCTGGACACCCTCCTGATGCACATCCCGCGCACCCGGTTCACCGAACAGCCCGCCCTCGGCAGCACCACCGGCAGGGCAGCGGCACTCGATGACCCTGCCGTCACCGCCACACTCCACGCAGTCCACCGGGATCCGGCAGCGCCCAGGACCGTCGCGACACTCGCCGCGGAGGCGGGCGGCTCGCTCCCCGTGCCTATGCGGAGTAGCTGACCCCGCCGCAGGAGCCCCCTGACCGAAGAGCGGCCCGGCGCCGTCGCCTCCCGGGTTTCGACATGCCCGACGACCGACGGCCGTCGCCGTTGTGGCGAACGTCGATCTCCGTCACGGCCGACGCTGCCCATCCGCTTTGACCTTCGAGTTGGTCGAAGCCCAAGGATGGCGCGGTGCCGGATCCCGAACCATCGCTCCCGAACCGGCCCGGCATGCCGATCGGCGCCCACCCCCACCCGAGCAGGACGACGAGGAACACCTCATGACCACCTCACACGCCGACCCCGACCCGACCATGGACGCCATCGGCCAGGCCGTCGCCGAAGGCCGGGCCGGTGACATCCCCTCCGCCCGCCGGAAGCTCCTGGCCCTGTGGTCCACGATCGGCGTGACCGGCGATCCCCTGCACCGCTGCTCCCTCGCGCACTACCTCGCAGACCTCTACGAAGACCCCGCCCACGCCCTGGCCTGGAACATCCGGGCCCTGGACGCCGCCGACGCGGTGACCGAGCGGCGCGCCCAGGAACACGACGCCGGTCTGCACATCGCCGGCTTCTACCCCTCCCTGCACCTCAACCTCGCCGACGACTACCGCCGGCTCGGCTCCTTCGAAGCCGCCACCGAGCACATCGAGGCGGCCGAAGCGCTGACCCCCCGCCTTCCTCAGGACTCCTACGGTGACCTGGTTCGCGGCGCCATCCAGGAGGTCTCCGACGCCATCGCCGCGCAAGACCGCACACGACGGGCCTCCGCACCTGGCTCCCCTGCATGACGCACACCCTTTTTCCCCCGCCCAGAGATGGCCGAACCCGCCCGGCCACGTACCCGGCCTCCGCCGGCAGCCTCACGGAGGCCTCCCGCTGACCGGGGCCGTCCTGGTCCCCGGGTTCAGGGACAGCGATCCGCCACAACGTCGTAGGGCCACGCGTCGTGCTCGATGAGGTGCTCCACGGCCCGGCAGGCCACGGGGAAGGGGACGGTCTCCCTGTCGGAGTACGTGTCGATCTGCCCGTTCGACAGCAGGTATCCGCCCGAGACGCCCTCGGCCCGCGGATCGACCAGGTGCTCCCCGGGATCGCCTTCTCCGTCCACCAGAACGACCATCGCGCGCTCGCCGTTGGTGACCACGGCCAGGAGGCGGCCCCGGCCATCCTCGAACCACGTCTCCTGGCTCGCCCAGTCCAGCCTGCGTACGAGCAGCGACCGGGCTTCCGCACCGGAGTAGCCCTCAGAGGCAGAGCCGGGCAGACGCCAGCGATGAGACATGGTCATGGGATTCTCCGGATTCCCCGGGCCTGGGTGCCCCCTGCCCAACCGGAGACAGGCTGATGGTCCCACCCGAACTGCCGGCGGTCGGTCCCCGGTGGAAATCGGCTACTCACAGCGGCTACGGCCTGCAAGGCTCTCACGGTGACTGAGACGACCCCTTACGACGGCGACCGTGCCCGATTCACCCGCCAGGCGCTGGCACGCCTGGTCCTCTGCGATCACGCGGTGGACGTCGCCGACGGCGCCGCGGGCCTGGTCGCCACCGAGAACGACCCTGACACCGCTGCCGGGGGTCGGGTGAGCCAGGCATTCCAACTCATCGAGCTCGCAGAGCGTGCTCTGGCCTCGGCCGTGGTCTTCGAACGAGAGCGGGGCAGTTCCTGGGCGGAGATCGCCCAGTACCTGGGGATCGGTCCTGCGGAAGCGGAAGAGCGCTTCGCTGCGGTCCTGGACGAGTGGAAGACGGCCTTCGAGGTTCCCTACCGCCTCGACGAAACCGGCCGCAAGCGCATACCCCAGCTGCCCACGGCAGCGTACGACCCCGCCTGGGCCTGCGAGTCGCTCGACCGTTGGGCCCGTCTCCAGAACATGGGGATCGATGCCGTGAGCTCCGGCCTGGAGCGAACTGGCTGACCGGCCCGTAAACGCAGAAAAGCCCCGCACCATAAGGTGCGGGGCTTTCCCACAATGATTGTTCGGCGGCGTCCTACTCTCCCACAGGGTCCCCCCTGCAGTACCATCGGCGCTGAAAGGCTTAGCTTCCGGGTTCGGAATGTAAACCGG
>NZ_JBFRER010000263.1:0-2856 GCF_052114405.1 Streptomyces sp. M-16
CATCAGCAGCAGGCGGCTGTCCTGGGCGAGGGCGCGGGCCAGGGCCACGCGCTGGCGCATGCCGCCGGACAGTTCGTGGACGCGCTTGCCGTACGCCCCGCCGAGCCGGACCAGCTCCAGCAGCCGTTCGGCCTCGGGCTTGCGGTCGTCCTTGGGCACCCCGCGCAGGCGCAGGGCGAGTTCGATGTTCTTGCCCGCGGTGAGCCACGGGAAGAGGGCGTGCTCCTGGAACATCAGGGCCGGGCGGCCGCCGGGGGTCTCGATGGACCCCGCGGACGGCTTGTCGAGTCCCGCGACCAGGTTGAGCAGGGTGGACTTGCCACACCCCGAGGCCCCCAGGATGGTGACGAACTCTCCGGGAGCGACATCGAGGCTGATGTCGTCCAGGACGAGCTGCGATCCGGCCGGGCCGGAGAAGGACTTCGAGACGTGCTCGATGCGGGCGGCGTGCGTCTGCTCCGCTACGGTGCCCTCGGCAGCCTTGGCGAGCGTGGTGGCCATGGTCGTCACCTCCTGGGTTTGCTGGACTGCGGAGTTACTTGGCGCCGAGACCGGCGTCGGAGACCTCGGGCTTGCCCGCGGCCTTGAGGACCTTGTTCAGGAGCGTCAGGTCGTAGATGCCGGCCAGGTCGGGCTGCTCGATGAGCTTGGCCTTGACCGCCCAGTCGGACTCCGTCTTCAGCGTGCTCGCGAGCGGGTCGTCGGTGACGAGGATGGACTTCCACGCCGGGTCGATGATCTTCGCGTCGAGCGGCTTGCCGCTGTCCGCCGCCAGCTTCGCGTTCGCCGAGGCCTTGGCCTGGTCCGGGTTGGCGTTGATCCACTCGTTGGTCTTCACCGTGCCCTTGAGTACGGCCTCCACCACGTCCGCGTGCTCCTTGAGGAACTTCTGCGACACGATGATGTTCGTGATCACGAACTTCTTGTCGGGCCACAGGGCCGTCTCGTCGAGGAGGACGGAACCACCGTCGGAGACGAGCTTGGAGGCCGTCGGCTCCGGCACCCAGGCGCCGTCGATCGAGCCCTGCTTGAAGGCGTCCGGGGTGACCTTGTTGTCGGTGCGGACGACGGAGACGTCGCCCTTGCCGGACTCCGGGTCGACCGACCAGCCCTTCTCGGAGATCCAGTTGAGGAACGCGACGTCCTGCGTGTTCCCCTTCTGCGGGGTGGCGATCTTCTTGCCCTTGAGGTCGTCCAGGGTCTTGATCTTGTCCGGGTTCACGACCAGCTTGACGCCGCCGGAGGCGGAGCCGGAGATGATCCGCAGGTTCTGGCCCTTGGACTTCACGTAGCCGTTGATCGACGGCGAGGGGCCGATGAAACCGATGTCGAGAGAGCCGCCGTTGAGGGCTTCGATCTCGGACGGACCGGCGTTGAAGGACTGCGGCTTGATCGCGGTGCCGTTCAGTTCCTTCGCGATCAGGCCCTCCTGGAGGCCGACCAGAGCGGTGGCGTGCGTCAGGTTCGGGAAGTACCCGATGCGGACCTCGGAGGCGGAGAGCTTCTTGCCGCCGGCGGCGGCGTTCGAGGCCGCGGTGTCCTTGGGCTCGTCCTTCTTGGCCTCGGAGCCGTAGCCGCAGGAGGCGAGGGCGCCGATCAGGAGCGGCAGGGCGGCGGCGGCGATTCCGCGGCGCAGGGTGGTGCGGGTGGTACCGGTGGCAGGCACGGGAGGACTTCCTCTCGTAGCGTCATGGCGTCATGACGCACGTCTTCGTTTCTGGAGCAAGGACGGGTACGGCTCGTGGGGGGTGAGGGCGCGCATGCGGTGCGCGTACGTCATCGCGCACATCGCGCCACCCCTCCCTGGCCGCTGCCGAGGACGCCGCTGCCCACGCGGCCGCCCTCCTTCGCGAAGGTGGAGTAGATGTCGGGGAGCATGGGTTAGAAGTCCCACCCTTCTTCATCCGCCTGGACGGTCGTCTTGGCCTGGGAGGCGAAGGACTCGCCCGCCATGCCCGCCGCCAGGGTGGTGCCGTCGGCCGGGTCGATCAGCAGGAAGGACCCGGTGCGGCGCGAGTCGGCGTACGCGTCGAGCGCGAGCGGCTCGGCGGTGCGGACGACGACGCGGCCGATGTCGTTGGCCACCAGCTGGCCGGGGGCCGGGTGCTGGGAGAGGTCGTCGAGGGTCAGTCGCGAGGGGATCTCCTTGACGATCGCCTTGACCGTGCGGGTGGTGTGCTTGAGCAGCACCCGCGCGCCCACGGCCAGGGGCTGGTCGGCCACGTGGCAGACCGTCGCGACGACGTCCTGCGTGGTGGCCGGCGCGCTCGCGGACGGCGCGATCAGATCGCCGCGCGAGATGTCGATGTCGTCCTTGAGGCGGACCGTCACCGACTGCGGCGCCCAGGCGATGTCGACGGACTCGCCGAGGGCGTCGATGGCTTCGATGGTGCTGGTGCGGCCGGAGGGCAGGACGGTGACGGCTTCGCCGACGCGCAGGACGCCGGAGGCGATCTGGCCGGCGTAGCCCCGGTAGTCGGGGTGCTCGGCGGTCTGCGGGCGGATCACGTACTGCACCGGGAAACGCGCCGGGCAGGCGGTGAGGTCGTGGCTGACCGGGACGGTCTCCAGGTGCTCCAGCACCGTCGGGCCGCCGTACCAGTCCATGTGCGCGGACGGCTCGACGACGTTGTCGCCGGCCAGGGCCGAGATCGGGATGGCGGTGATCTCCGGAACGCCCAGCTCGGAGGCGTAGGCGGTGAACTCTTCGGCGATCTTCGCGAAGACGGTCTCCCGGTAGTCGACGAGGTCCATCTTGTTGACGGCGAGGACGACGTGGGGGACGCGCAGCAGGGCGGCGACGGCGGCGTGGCGGCGGGTCTGTTCGATGACGCCGTTGCGGGCGTCGACGAGGAC
>NZ_JBFRER010000264.1:0-2797 GCF_052114405.1 Streptomyces sp. M-16
CCTCCCAGGCGGCGACGGCGGCCTTCTCGGCGTCGCTGGCGGCGAGCGCGGCGCGGGCCGGGTCGGCGTCGGGCGCGGTGTCGTCGAGCCAGCCGGCCCGCACGGCCTCGGCGGTCTCCTGCTCGACCTCGGCGAGGCGGGTGCGCAGGTGTTCGGCCTCGCTGCGGGCGCGCTGGGCGGCCGTGGCGGCGGAGGTGGCGTCGCGGTGGGCGGTCTCGCCGATCTCCTGGAGCCCGGCGGAGCGCTCCTCCTCCTCGTTCGCGGCCCGCTCGCCCTGTTCGGCGGCGGTCTGCAGGGCCCGTACCAGCTCGGCGGCGGCCGTGGCGCGCGCGGCCAGGGCCGGTGCGGCGTCCCGCTCGGCCTCCAGGATCGCGGCGGCGACCCGGGCGGAGCGGTCGRCGGCGGCGCGGTGGCGCAGCACGGTCTCGGCGGCCTGCCAGGCGGCATGCAGGGTGCGGGCTTCGAGGAGCTCGCGGCGCTGGGCGGCGGCGGCCTTGTCGGCCACGGTCAGGGCCAGCGAGGCGTGGCGGTAGGCGAGTTCGGCGGAGACCGCGGCGCTGCGGGTGCGCTGCGCCTCGGCGGCGGTGACCTCGTGGGCGGCGCCGGTGACCCGCTGGGCGAGGTCGGCCGCGCGGCCGCGTTCCGCGCCGGCGCGGGCGGACAGCCGCCGGGCGAGGGTGCGCGTTCGGCGTTCGGCGCCGGCGTGGACGTCGCGCAGCCGGGAGCGGGTCTCGGCGGCCTCGACGATGCGGGTGAGGAGGTCCACCGAGCCCGCGGTGAAGTCGCGTTCGGCCATCAGCTCGGCGCGGCGGCCCAGCTTGTTGCCGAAGCCGTGGACCAGGTCGGCGAGGCCGTCGGTGTCGCGGGTGTCGGTGACGGCGCGCAGCAGCAGGTCGGTGAAGTCGGAGTCCTTCTTGACCGCGAACAGGCCCGCGGCCTCGCCCTCGTCGGCGTTCATCTCGCGCTGGTAGCGGAAGAGTTCGGGGTCGAGGCCGAGTTCGGTGAGGTGCTCGTTCCAGCGGTCGTGGATCTCCTCGAAGTACACCTCCAGGTGCGGGTACGCCTTCCCGGCCTCGGTGAGGGCGTCGCGGAAGCCCTTCATCGTGCGGCGCCGGCCCTGGGCGCCGGAGGCTCCCTCGACGGGCGGCCGTACGGCGGTGGCCTCGGCGACGGGGAGGTTGTCCAGGCTCAGACCCGGGCCGGGGCGGAAGGAGTACCAGGCCTCGGCGAACTTGCGGGGGTCGTTGGAGACCTGCCGGCCGCGCCATTCGCTGACCTTGCCGACGACCACGCACTCGCCGGTCTGGGTGTGCTGCCACTCCAGGGCGACGTGTCCGCAGTCGTCGGCGAGCAGGAACTTGCGCAGCACGCCGGAGCTGGCGCCGCCGAGGGTGTTGCGGTGGCCGGGGAGCATCACCGAGAAGATCAGCTTGAGCAGGACGGACTTGCCGCCGCCGTTCTCCAGGAAGAGCACGCCGGCGGGCGCGGGGCGCCGGGGCGGCCCGGTGGGCTCGTCCTCGAAGAACTCCGCCTGGGCGGGTGCCGGGTGGGGCACCGGCTCACCGACTCCCCGCAGGTCGAGCACGGTGTCGGCGTAGCGTGCGCCGGCGGGCCCGATGGAGTAGAGGCGGATCCGGGACAGCTCGTACATGGCGGCGGACTCTCGTGCTCTGTCGTGGGTCGTGTGCGTGGGGGGGCGTACGGGATCGGGTGCGGGCTCAGGCGTGGAAGGGCAGGCCCGCGTCGGCGGCCAGTTCCAGGTCGTCGCCCTCGGGCGGCGGCAGGAGGGTGGCGGAGCCGTCGCTGACGGGGACCACGCCGAGTTCCAGGAGTTCGGCCATGGCCGCGCTGCCCGCCATGTCGCGGACCTGGAGCTGGTAGCGGGGGGTGGTGCGGTAGGTGCCGCCCGCCTCGTCGCCGGTGCGCTGGAGGAACCCGGACTCGGTGAGGAAGGCGGCGGCCTTRCCGACGATGCCGGTGGTGGAGCCGGCGAGCCGACGGGCGTCCTTGGTGGCTCCGGTGGCGCTGCGGCGGGCGTAGACCCGCCAGGCGGCCTCCAGGCCGGGGGCGTCGGAGGCGGGGTCGGTGTTCTCGCCGAGCTGCTCGGCGCGCTCCTCCAGGCGGCGGCAGGTCTGGCGGACGAAGGCGTCGACGCCGTTGACGGTGATGCGGCCGATGTAGCCGTTGTCGGCGAGGTCCTCGGGGCGGGGGAAGGCGAGGGCGGCGACGGCGAGGTGGGCGAGGCCGTGCAGGAAGCGGTCGCCGCCGTCCGCGGCGGTGCGGCGGGCGTAGTCGCCCATGCGGACGGCGAAGACGGAGTCCTCTGCGGCTGCGACGGCCATCCCGGCCCGGGGGGACACCTCCAGGACGACGAGGCCGAGGCCGGTGGCGACGGCGTCGGCGAGCCGCCCGAAGGCGGGCTCCTCGCGGTAGCGGCGCAGCAGCTCGGCGTACTCCGCGTCGCGGGCGGGCAGCAGCCGGGGCTGGAGTCCGAAGGCGACGAGGCGGGCCGCGTCGGCGGCGTCGGCCGGCGTGACGGACCCTCCGGGGGCGGGCGCGGCCGAAGSCGACGAGGCGTCCGGCTCGCTCCATGCGGACTGCGGCTCGCTCCACGCGGGGCGCTCGGCGTGGTGGTCGCTCACGGGTGGGTCTCCTCGGCGGTGCGGTGTACGGGGTCTGCGGTGGCGCGGTGACGGGCGGTGCGGGCGGCGGAGGCCCGCGGGCGCGGCCCGCTCCCGCGGTGGGCGCGGGCCGAAGGCCTCGCCCGGTCGGCCGGCATCCGGCCCCGGGCCGGGCC
>NZ_JBFRER010000265.1:0-2781 GCF_052114405.1 Streptomyces sp. M-16
AAGGCGTCCAGCGCGGCCGTCACCCACGGCGGCGCGCCGCCGTGGATCGCGCCCAGCGCGCAGGCGAGGCCGAACAGCGCCCCCGGCCCGGGAAGCGGCACGGCCGGACCGGCCGCACGGCGCGCGGCCCGGGCCCCGCACAGTTCGATCAGCCGGTCGCAGAGGACGGTGACGGCCTCGGGGCGGCCGACGACGAGGCGGACGGCGAGCGCGGCCATCGCCTCGCCCGCGGCGCCCGCCCCGGTCGTCCCGAACACCGCCCGGGTCGGGGGCCGGCGGCGCGCGGCCGGGCCGGTCACCCCCGCGTGCAACAGCGTGGACTGGCGGACGAGTTCGACGGCCGCCGCCGCGGGGAGCGCCGCCTCGTCGCGCCCGCCCGCCGCCCGCGCGGCCGCCAGCACCAGGGCGGGCCCGATCGCCGTCCCCGCACCGGCGCCCCCGCCGGTCGGGGCGCCGGCGCGGTCGCCCCAGCCGAGCTGGTACGCGCAGACCGCCCGTACGGCGTCGGGCAGCGTGTGCAGACAGGCGCGCAGCACCGGGTCGACGGCGGCGCGGGCCCGGCCGGGCGCGGCCGCCGCACCGGGGTCGTCATGGTCCGTCGGGTACGGGATCACGGGTGGGAACCTCCTGCTCGGCGGGCCGTGCGTGGGCGTCGTGCGGCCGTCTCGCGGCGCGTGCGCCGGGGCGGCGGTCGGGGGAGGGGCGGGGCGCGGGGTGCGGGGTGCGCGGCGTGACGGAGTGAGCCGGGGGGACCGGTTCCGCTCCGCCCGGGGCCCGTAGTGCTCCCGTACGCCAGGGACACGGGACGCGGGCGTGTGTCACGGTGTGCACAGGTCCCAGTGAGGCGCAGGACGGCCCGACCCGGTACGTCCGCCGCGACCCCGACGTGTTGAATGTCCGGCCGCGTTGAAGCGGTGGACACGTGTACGACCCGGCGACCTGGGCGGTTCTGATGGCCGAGCGTGAACCCAACGGACGACTGCGCACCCTCCTGAACGACGCCCGCTGGAGCGGGCAGGACTTCGCCCGCGCCGTGAACGGCGTGGCGGCCGAGACCGGTCTCACGCTGCGCTACGACCGCACCTCCGTCTCCCACTGGCTCTCCGGCACCCGCCCCTCCGCCCACGTGGTGGCCCTCGCCGCCGAGGCACTGAGCCGACGGACCGGCCGCCGGATCAGCCCGGCCGATACCGGGCTCGCCCGGGCCGCGCCGGGTCCGGGCGGATCCCGGAAACCGCCCGGGGGCACGGCGGGCGGAGCGCCGGGCACGGCCGGCGGTACGACCGCGGGCGCATCCGCCGCCCCGTACGAGACCGGGCCCGGCGCCGCACCCGGGCCGGCCGGCCTCGCCGAGGGCCCCTTCGGCGAGGTCCCGGTCTACTCCTCCGCCTGGCGGCCCCACGGGGAACCGCCGACCGGGGCCGCGGCCCGGCGGACCCCGGCGGGGGCCCGGCTCGAACACCACCAGGTCGCGGCGGCCGAGGCCCTGCTGCCGGTGTTCCGCGACGCCGACATGACGTACGGCAGCGGTCGCGTCCGCCCGGCCCTGACCGCCTACCTCACCACCACCGTCGTCCCCTGGCTGGGCGCCGACGCGGCGCCCGCCGTCCGCCACCGGCTCCTCGGCAGCGCCGCCCGCCTCGCCTACACGGCCGGATTCCTGTGCTTCGACGGCAACGAACAGGGCCTCGCCCAGGCCTACTACCGGGCGGCGCTGAGGCTGGGCCGGGAGGCGGGGGACCCGCGGTGCCACGCGCCCGTGCTCCGGGCGATGAGCGTCCAGGCCCACCACCTGGGGCACCGCAAGCGGGCCTTGGAACTGGCCGAGGCCGCAGCCCGCGAGGTCCCCCGACTGCCGCCCGTCCAGGCGGCGTTCGTCACCGGCCAGCTCGCCGTCGCGGAGGCGGCCTGCGGAGACCGGCGCGCCGCCCTGACCCATCTGGGCCGTGCCGAAGCGCTGTTGGAACGCGCGACCGGCCGGTGCGCCCCGATCGGCGACTACCACCGGGCCGCCTACCACCACCAGCAGTCCGAAGTCCTGGCCGCGCTGGGCGACACGGCGGGCGCCGTGACGGCCCTGTCCTCCTCGCTGCGCCACCGCCCGCCCGTCGAACGCCGCGCCCGCGCCATCACCTCCGCACGGCTCGCCGAACTCCAGCTGGACCGCGGCCACCTGGAGCGGGCCTGCGCCACCTGGCACGAACTGCTTGACACCGTGGGCCCGTTGGAGTCGGCCCGGGTCGCCGACGCCGCACGCAGACTACGAGCCCGCCTCCGGGCCGCCGGGGGCAACCGCACCGCCCGCGCCCTCCTCACCCGCCTGGCCCCCGCCTAGCGCCGTGACCGGCGGGCCACGCCGGCCACAGCACCGGGGCGGCCGGATCGCCGCAGGTCCGGTACGCGGTAAGGCCGAAGGGGCGCGCGCCGCCACGGCCCGCGTCCCCGGGAACGGTTGTCCGGGGGCCGGGAATCCGCTCTACTGCTGTGCAGCCCCGGGCCGGGGCACGTTCCTGGGAGGGGCTGCGAGATGACGACGGACGGGCGGTCTCACCGGCGCAAGGACGGCCCCCCGCGGCCCTCGCCCCACCGCCGCCGGCCACGGCCGCTCGGGAAACGGCCCCTGCTCGCCCTCCTCGTCGCCTTCCTCCTCGCCGGTGCCTGCGTCGCCACCGGCATGCTCTGGGACCCCTTCCGGGCCGCCGCCGGCCAGGACCGCGCCGGGCCCGCCGCCGGCGCGCCCCGCTCCACCGGCACGCCTGCCCCCGCGGACCCCGCCGCCCC
>NZ_JBFRER010000266.1:0-2692 GCF_052114405.1 Streptomyces sp. M-16
GGGGGCTCCGCGGCGGGGGCGGCCGGCACCGCCGCGGGCGCCGCCGCGTTCGCCGCGGCCTCCGCGAGCCGGGCCCGCGAGCGCCGGGAGCTGCGCAACGCGTCCCAGCTCAGCAGGACCAGCGCGGCCCAGACCAGGGAGAAGCCGGCCCAGCGCTCGGGCGGCATCGCCTCGTGGAAGTACAGCACCCCGAGCCCGAACTGGAACACCGGCGCCAGGTACTGCAGCAGCCCCAGCGTGGACAGCGGAACGCGGATCGCGGCCGCCCCGAAGCAGACCAGCGGGATCGCGGTGACCAGCCCGGTCGAGGCGAGCAGGGCGGAGTGTCCGAGCCCCAGTGAGGCGAACGTCGAGCGTCCCTCGGCGGCGAGCCACAGCAGGTAGCCCAGTGCGGGCAGGAACAGCATCGCCGTCTCGGCGGTCAGCGACTCCAGCCCGCCCATGCCGAGCTTCTTCTTGATCAGCCCGTAGGTGGCGAAGGAGGAGGCCAGGGCGAGCGAGATCCACGGCGGCCGCCCGTACCCGATGGCCAGGACCAGGACGGCGGCGAAACTGATGCCGACCGCCGCCCACTGGGGGCGGCGCAGCCGCTCCCCGAGCACCAGGACGCCGAGCGCGATGGTCACCAGCGGGTTGATGAAGTAGCCGAGGCTGGCCTCGACCACGTGGCCGTTGTTGACCGACCAGATGTACAGGCCCCAGTTCACGCTGATCACGGTCGCGGCCAGCGCGGTCAGCGCCAGCTTGCGCGGCTGGCGCAGCAGCTCCCCGATCCAGCTCCAGCGGCGCAGCGCGATCAGTGCGACGCCGACCACCGCCAGTGACCACACCATGCGGTGGGCGAGGATCTCGATCGCCCCGGACGGCTTGAGCAGTGGCCAGAACAGGGGGACCAGCCCCCACATCCCGTACGCGCCGAATCCGTAGAGCAGACCCGCGCGCTGCTCGTTCTGTGCCTTCACGGGCCCTCCAGTGCGACTTCCGGCCAATCTCACAACCCCACGACCGTAGCGCCGCGGGGGGCCGCTGTCATGCCCGTTACGGCGAGATACTCATGACATCCGGCCGCCGCCGTCCGGCCCTCAGGCCAGGGCGGCGCCGATGGCGTGGGCGACCGGGGTCGTCGGGCGGCCGATCAGACGGGCCAGGTCCCCGCTGGTCCCGGCGAGACGGCCGCGCGAGATCGCCGCGTCCACGTCGACCAGGATCGCCGCGAAGCCCTCGGGCACCCCGGCCCCGGTCAGCGCCGTCAGGTGCGCGTCCGCCGGGACGGCGGCGTACGCGACCTCGCGCCCGGACTGCCGCGCCACCTCGGCGGCGTACTCGGCCAGGCTCCAGGCGGTGTCCCCGGAAAGCTCGTAGACCCGGTTCAGGTGGCCCTCGCCGGTCAGCACGGCGGCGGCCGCCGCCGCGTAGTCGGCGCGGGCCGCCGAGGCGATCCGGCCCTCGCCCGCGCTGCCGAGGACCGCCCCGTGCTCCAGGACCGCGGCCAGCTGCGCGGTGTAGTTCTCGTGGTACCAGCCGTTGCGCAGGAAGGTGTAGGGCAGGCCGGAGTCGAGGACCGCCTGCTCGGTGACCTTGTGCTCGGCCGCCAGCTCGAAGTCCGCCTCGGGCCCGCCGAGGATCCCGGTGTAGGCCAGCTGGGCCACCCCGGCCGCCTCCGCCGCCTTGATCACGGCCGTGTGCTGCGGGACGCGGCGGCCGACCTCGCTGCCGGAGATCAGCAGCACGCGGTCGCCGGCCCGGAAGGCGCCGGCCAGGCTCGCGGGGTCGTCGTAGTCCGCGACCCGGACCTCGATGCCGCGCGCGGCCAGGTCGGCGGCCTTCTCCCCGTTCCGTACGACGACGGCCAGCCGGTCGGCGGGGACCTTGGCCAGCAGCTCCTCGACGACGAGACGGCCGAGGGCTCCGGTGGCTCCGGTGACGACGATGCTCATGACGCTCACGCTCCTGTGGGGGTCTGTGGTGCTCTCGTGCGGTGATGACACAAGCTTATGGAGAGCGCTAACTATTCGTAAGTACCCACTTCAAAGTAAGGTACTGGTATGGAAGTAAGTGCCGAAGTGAGTGTCAAAGCCCCCATGTGCCCCTCGCGCGGGATCCTGGAGCACGTCACCAGCCGCTGGGGCGTCCTGGTGCTCGCCGCCCTGTTCGAGCGCTCGTACCGGTTCAGCGAGCTGCGCCGCGAAGTGGGCGGGGTCAGCGAGAAGATGCTGGCCCAGACCCTCCAGACCCTGGAACGCGACGGATTCGTCCTGCGCCACGCCCGCCCCGTGATCCCGCCGCACGTGGACTACTCCCTGACGGACCTGGGCCGTGAGGCCGCCGAGCAGGTGTGGGCGCTGGCGCGCTGGACGGAGCGGAGCACCGGCGAGGTGGAGCGGGCCCGCGTCGCGTACGACGAAGCCCGGACCCCGTAGCGGGATCCGGGCTTCCGTTTGGCCGCGGCCGGCCGGCGGTCGTCGGCTAGCCGACGACCGTCCAGGTGTCGTTGCCCGCGAGCAGGGTCGCCAGGTCGCCCTTGCCCTTCTGGTCGACGGCCCTGTCGAGCTGGTCGGCCATGAGGGTGTCGTAGACGGGGCGGGTGGTGTCGCGGAAGACGCCGATGGGGGTGTGGTGGAGGGTGTCGGGGTCGGCGAGGCGGGAGAGTGCGAAGGCGGTGGTGGGGCTGGTGGCGTGGGCGTCGTGGACG
>NZ_JBFRER010000267.1:0-2621 GCF_052114405.1 Streptomyces sp. M-16
GCCTCACCCTGGCCGCCCCGCCGGGCCGGCCGGTCCGCCCCGGCAGGGGCCGGATGCCGGCACGGGTCGGCACGGCCGGGCGGGGCGTACGGGCGCGCCGCACCGGCCGTGAGGGCCGGGGGGCGTGAGACGTGYCGCGGTGGCGTGCCCTCGCGGGGCCGGGGTCAGCCCCGGGTGGCGCTGCTGACGCGGAGGAGGTCGATGTGCAGGCGTCGGGTCAGCCACCAGCGGCGCGGGCCGGACCGGGGCGTCTGTACCGGTGTCACGGAAATCGACCTGCCCCCCGCTGCCCCCGGGGCTTACCCTGCCCCTGGCCGTCGCTGTCCCCCGCAGTCTCCTGGCGCCGTGCGGGGCCGTCAAGAAGGCGGTCAGGGGCGGCCGTTGACCACCCCCATGGAAGGACCCCCGCACCCGATGCCCACCGAGCACCCCGCCGCCCCCCTGGACAACCCGGTGTGGGCGGCCCTGACCGGCCCCCACCGGGCCTTCGCCGAGACCGCCCCCGGCGGTCTGGCCGCCCGCTACCTGCCGGCCGCGAACCCGTTCGCCGCGCTGGGCGACCCCGCCGACCCCGCCGCCTGGGCCGACCTGGCCGCGCTGATCGGCCCCGACGAGCCGGTGTGGCTGACCGGACTGCCGACCCCGCCGCCCGACTGGACCGCGGTGCGGGTCGTCCCTGGCGTACAGCTGGACGGCCGGGGCGTCCGGGCCGAGGCCGCTCCGGAGGCCGTACGGCTCGGGCCCGAGGACGTCGCCGAGATGACCGAGCTGGTCGAGCTGACGGAGCCGGGCCCGTTCCTGCCCCGCACCATCGAGCTGGGCACGTACCTCGGGATCCGGCACGGGGGCCGGCTCGTCGCGATGGCCGGGGAACGCATGCACCCGCCGGGCTGGAYGGAGATCAGCGCCGTCTGCACCCACCCCGACCACCGGGGCAAGGGCCTCGCGGGCCGGCTGGTCCGCGCCGTCGCCGCGGAGATCCGGGGCCGCGGGGAAACGCCGTTCCTGCACGCGGCCGCCGAGAACACCAACGCCGTCCGGCTGTACGAGTCGATGGGGTTCACCCTGCGCCGCGAGCCGGTCTTCATCGGCCTGCGCACCCCGGCGGCGGCCGACGGGCGCCGGGGGTGACACGGCTTAACACGGGGTTCATTGAGTGCCGCCGGAGTCTCCCGTAGCGTCGGTGGAACGGGAGCACGGACGGAGGGGGAGGAAGGCCGTGGCGGTGAACACGTGGCAGATCAGCGGTCGTCCCGCCCCCCGTCCGGCTCCCGTGCTCGCCCCGCACCGGCCGGTGCGCCTGTACGCGCGCACCCACGTCGACCTCCAGCGGGTCTGCGCCTCCCTCTGTCGTCCCTGATCGCGTCCTCCGCCGTCGCGGCGCCCCGCCCACGGCCGCCGCACGCCCGATCAGGAAGGCAGTCCCGCCGTGCCCGCATCCGACCCCGCCCCGCTCCACCTGGCCGTGGCCCTCGAAGGGGCCGGCTGGCATCCGGCCGCCTGGCGCGAACCCGGCGCCCGGCCCGGCGAGTTGACCACCGCCCGCTACTGGGCGGACCTGGTCGCCGAGGCCGAGGCCGGCCTGCTGGACTTCGTCACCTTCGAGGACGCGCTCGGCCTGCAGTCCACCGACCCGGCCGAGGCCGACGGCCGTACCGACCTGGTCCGGGGCCGCCTCGACGCGGTGCTGGTCGCCGCCCGGGTCGCGCCGCTGACCCGGCACATCGGGCTGGTGCCGAGCGTGACCGCCACGCACACCGAGCCCTTCCACGTCTCGAAGGCCGTGGCCACCCTGGACCACGTCAGCCGCGGCCGGGCCGGACTGCGCGTGCAGATCTCCGAACGCCCGGACGAGGCACGCCACTTCGGCCGCCGCACCGCACCGGAGCCGGTCGGCGTCCTGTGGGCCGAGGCGGCCGACCACGTCGAGGTGACGCGGCGGCTGTGGGACAGCTGGGAGGACGACGCCGAGATCCGGGACGTGGCCACGGGCCGCTTCGTGGACCGGGAACGGCTGCACCACATCGACTTCGAGGGACCCCGCTTCAGCGTCCGCGGCCCCTCGATCACCCCCCGTCCCCCGCAGGGACAGCCGCCGGTGAGCGCCCTGGCGGCCGACTCCTCGGCGTACCCGCTGCTCGCCCGGACCGCCGACCTCGGGTACGTGACCGCTCGGGACGCCGGACAGGCCCGCGCCGCCGTGGCCGGGATCCGGGCCGCCCAGGAGGCGGTCGGCCGGACCGGGCGGCCCCTGCACGTGTTCGGGGAACTGACCGTCTTCCTCGACGCGCGCCCCGGGGCGGCGGCCCGGCGGCTCCAGCGGCTGGACTCCGTCCACGGGTCGGCGTACACGAGCGACGCCCTGCTGTTCACGGGTACGCCCGGCGATCTCGCCGACCTGCTGCTGGACTGGCGGCGGGCCGGGCTGAGCGGCTTCCGGCTGCGGCCCGGGGTGCTGGCGCACGACCTGCCGGCGATCACCCGCGGCCTGGTGCCGGAGCTGCAGCGGCGGGGCGTCTTCCGGCGCTCCTACGGGGCCTCCTCGCTGCGCGGCCTGCTCGGACTCCCCCGCCCCGCGAACCGCTACGCCCGGCCGCCCGCCGCCTGAMCGCGCCCGGCGC
>NZ_JBFRER010000268.1:0-2614 GCF_052114405.1 Streptomyces sp. M-16
CCGGCGTCCCCTCCCGCCGGTCCCGGCGCAGGGGGGCCGAACGGCGCCGCGGGCGCCGCCGGGGCGTCGGGCGGGTCCAGTGGCCAGGGCGACGCACCGGCCGGCTCCGCAGGCCAGGGCGACGCCAACGGACCGGACGCCAACGGACCGGACGCCAACGGACCGGACGCCTCCGGTCCGGTGGCCAACGGACCGGAGGCCACGACACCGGAAAGCGGTTGACCGGGCGACGCCGGGGCGGACGCCGGCCCGGCGGGAGCCGCCACCGCCCGGGGCGCGGGACGGGTGGGGGCCGCCGCGTGGGTCGGGGGGCCCGTGGGGGTCACGTAGGGGCGGACGAGACGGCGGTCGGCGGTCTCGGGCGCCCTCTCATCGGGGTGGGGGGACACGATCGTCTCCCGGCACGGTCGGGGGCCGGTGCGGCGGTGCGGTACCGGCCCCCGTCCCGCCGGTCAGGCCCCGCGCCGCCGGGCGACCGGGGCCGTTCCCGCTCCCGCGGCGGGCGCGGTGGCGCCCCCGATCGGGTGCGGGACCRTCGTGTCCGCGCCGGTCGGCGCGGTACCCGCGTCCGGAGTGCCGGACCCGTCGGCCACCGCGCCCCGGGCGGGCGAACCGCCGAGGGCGGCCGGGGGGAGCGTGGAGCGGACGGACATCGACATTCCAGGTATCTCCGAAGTGCGGCTCATGTGGTGCCTCTTGAGCGGACTCTTTCCGTCCGGGGGCGCTCCGGTCAAGCCGGGTGTCCGATCCGCCCCATCCTTCCCTTCTGTGCGGGACGGCCCCGACTCCCCGGCTCCGCCGTCCGGTCGTCCGCGCGCTCCGGCACGCCTGCGTCGCGGCCGGGCCCCCGGCGGCCGTCCCGTCCCCGGAGGAGCGAGAACGCCACCGTTCCCGCGGCCGCCGCCATCAGAGCGGCTCCGCTCAACGGTGCGGCCGCCACCGCGATCCCGTCCACGGCGAGCCCGCCGACGAGCGCGCCCGCCGCTATCGCGAAGTTGAACATGGCCACCATCAGGGCGGAGGCGGCCTCGGCGGCCTGCGGCGCCGCCTTCAGCATCCAGCCCTGGAGGCTGACCGACACCCCGCCGTACGCCAGCCCCCACACCAGCAGCAGGCCGGTCCCGGCGACGGCCCCCGGCAGCAGGGCGATCAGCGTCAGCACCGCCCCCAGGGTGAGGCTGACGGTCAGCAGCGTGCGGCGGGCGTCGCGCGGACCGGCCAGGAAGTTGCCCACGACCCCCGCGAGGCCGTAGCCGAGCAGCAGGGTGCTGACGTAGGAGGCGTCGATGCCGGAGACCTCCCGCAGGACGGGGCGGACGAAGGTGTACGCGGCGAACTGGCCGGTCACCACCAGGAAGGTGACGATCACCCCGGCCCGGACCCCGCGGTCGCGGCGCAGCAGGACGGGCAGTTCGCGCGCGGTGACGCGGCGGGCCGCCGGCAGCGGCGGCAGCAGCAGGAGCAGGGCGGTGGCGGTGACGGCTCCGAGGACACCGACCGCCGCGAAGGCGGAGCGCCAGCCCCCGAGTTCGCCGAGCAGGGTCCCGGCGGGAACGCCGAGCACCGAGGCGGTGGGGACGCCGCCGAAGATCAGGGCCGTGGCCCGGGGAACGTGGTGCGCGGGCACCAGCCGGACCGCGAGACCGCCCGCGATGGCCCAGAACCCGCCGACGGCCACGCCGACGAGCAGGCGGGCCGCCAGCACCACGGCGAAGTCCGGGGCGAGCGCGGCGACGAGGTTGGCGACGGCCATCAGCGCGACCAGGACGCACAGCACGTGGCGCCGGTCGAGACGGGCCGCCCCGACGGCCACCAGGGGCGCGCAGAAGCCCGCGACGACCCCGGGGACGGTGACCATGAGGCCCGCCGTTCCCTCGGAGACACCGAGGGCGGCGCCGACCGGAGTGAGCAGTCCGATGGGCAGCAGCTCGGAGGTGATCAGGCAGAAGATCCCGAGGGAGACGGCCGACACGGCCGCCCATCCCCTGCGGGACCCGGATTCGGGGCCGGGTTCGCGACCCGGTTCGGGAACACTGGACGCGGCGGGTTCGGTCATGCTCGGCACTCCCGTACGGCAGAAGGCGGGCGGACGGGTGAACGGGGCACGGCGGCACCAGGCTCCGGGGGTCGCGCCTCCCCCGCCGCCCGCACTGCCGTGCCGTGCCGATCGCGTTCGTGCCCCATTCTGCGACCGTCCGCGCCGGGTGCGGCCTCCCCGTGAAGGATCGATTCGGCAACGGGGTGGTCCACCCGTCCCGGTGCCCGCGCCCCGGGCCGCTTCACCCGGACGCGTGAGCCGTGGAACCGGGCCGTCCCGGACTACGGCATGGTGGTCGGATGCAGTTACGCCGGGCCGCCCTGCCCCTCTCCCTCCTGGCGCTCCTCGCGAGCGCCGGGTGCGTCTCCGTCACTCCGGAGTCCGGCGGTCCCGGCCCGGCGCGCGGCTCCGTCCCGCCCGTCGACGCCCCCGACGCGTCCGACGGCTCCCCCGCCCACCGGGCTGCTGCCGTGCCGCCGGGCGGGTCCCTGCCCCTGCCGCTGGGCGAGATCCCCGAGGCGGACCCGACGCCCTCCCCGGCCGGGCCGGAGCCCGCGCTCCCGCGCACGGTCCACC
>NZ_JBFRER010000269.1:0-2563 GCF_052114405.1 Streptomyces sp. M-16
CATCAGCAGCAGGCGGCTGTCCTGGGCGAGGGCGCGGGCCAGGGCCACGCGCTGGCGCATGCCGCCGGACAGTTCGTGGACGCGCTTGCCGTACGCCCCGCCGAGCCGGACCAGCTCCAGCAGCCGTTCGGCCTCGGGCTTGCGGTCGTTCTTGGGCACCCCGCGCAGGCGCAGGGCGAGTTCGATGTTCCTGCCCGCGGTGAGCCACGGGAAGAGGGCGTGCTCCTGGAACATCAGGGCCGCGCGGCCCTCGGTGGCGACGGTCCCGGCGGTCGGGGTGTCCAGTCCCGCGACCAGGTTGAGCAGGGTGGACTTGCCGCAGCCGGAGGCGCCGAGGAGGGTGACGAACTCCCCGGGAGCGACGTCGAGGCTGATGTCGTCCAGCACGGGCTGGGGGCCGGCCGGGCCGGGAAAGGACTTGGAGACGTGCTCGATGCGGACGGCCCGTGCGAGGGCCGTGGTGTGCTCCGCGTTGATCAGGGCGGTCGCCATCGCGGTCAGCTCCGTTGGTCGTCGGTGCCCGGACCCGGCGGGGTGACGGGGGGCCTGTGCAGGGAACCGAGGACCTTGTCGAGCGGCCCGAGGTCGTAGATGCCGGTCAGGTCGGGCCGCTCCAGCAGGCCCGCGGCGACGGCGTGGCCGGCCTGGGCCCGCAGGGTGGCGGCCAGGGGGTCGTCGGTGACGACGATGCCCGGCCAGGCCCGGTCGATGACCTCGGGCTCCAGCTCCTTGCCGCTGAGCGCCTTCAGGGCGGCGTTGGCGGAGGTCTTGGCCTCGTCCCGGTGGGCGTTGATCCACTCGTTGGTCTTCACCGTGCCCCGGAGCACGGCCTCCACCACGTCCGCGTGTTCCTTGAGGAACTCCTGCGACACGACGACGTTCGTGATCACGAACTTCCCGTCGGGCCACAGGTCGCTCTCGTCGAGGAGGACGGTCGCACCCTCGGCGACCAGCTTGGACGCGGTCGGCTCGGGCACCCAGGCGCCGTCGACGGAACCGGAACGGTAGGCGTCGGGGGTGATGGTGTTGTTGGTGCGGACGACGGACACGTCGCCCTTTCCGCTGGCCGCGTCGACCTTCCAGCCGCGCGTGGCGGCCCAGTTGAGGAAGGCCACGTCCTGGGTGTTGCCGAGCTGCGGGGTGGCGATCCGCTTGCCCTTGAGGTCGTCGAGGGTCTTGATCCTCTCCGGGTTCACGACGAGCTTGACCCCGCCGGACGCGGAGCCGGAGATGATCCGCAGGTTGCGGCCCTTGGACTTCACGTAGCCGTTGACGGCGGGCGAGGGGCCGATGAAGGCGATGTCGACGGAGCCGGCGTTGAGGGCCTCGATCTCGGCCGGCCCGGCGTTGAAGGTGGTGGTCTTCAGGGCGGTCCCGCCCAGTTCCCGCCGGATCAGCCCTTCCCGTACGCCGACCAGGGCGGTGGCGTGGGTCAGGTTCGGGAAGTAGCCGAGGGTCACGGAGCCCGCCGAGAGCTTCGCGCCCGTCTCGCCCGCGGGGGCCTGGGCGGCGGCGGGGACCTGGTCGGCCCGGGAGCCGTAGCCGCAGGAGGTGAGGCCGGCGGCGAGCAGCAGCAGGAGGGCCGCGGCGGGGCGGAGGGGGCGCGTGGGGGACATGGTCAGGCGGTCCCTTCGTGTGCCGTGAAGGCATCGCCGGCCATGCCCGCGGTCAGGGTGGTGCCGTCGGCCGGGTCGATGAGGAGGAAGGAGCCGGTGCGGCGGAAGGCGGCGTAGGCGTCGAGGGCGAGGGGTTCGGCGGTCCGTACGAGGATCCGGCCGATGTCGTTGGCGACGAGCCGGCCGGGGTCCGGGTGCTGGGACAGGTCGTCCAGGGTCAGCCGGGAGGGGATCTCCTTGACGATCGCCTTGACCGTGCGGGTGGTGTGTTTGAGCAGGACGCGCTGGCCGACGGTCAGGGGCCGGTCGGCGACGTGGCAGACGGTGGCGAGGACCTCGTGGGTGGGGGCGGGGGCGACGGCGGTGGGGGCGATCAGGTCGCCGCGGGAGACGTCGATGTCGTCGGTGAGCCGCAGCGTCACGGACTGGGGGGCGTGGGCGGTGTCGACGCTCTCGCCGAGCGCGTCGATGGCTTCGATGGTGCTGGTGCGGCCGGAGGGCAGGACGGTGACGGCTTCGCCGACGCGCAGGACGCCGGAGGCGATCTGGCCGGCGTAGCCGCGGTAGTCGGGGTGCTCGGCGGTCTGCGGGCGGATCACGTACTGGACGGGGAAGCGGGCGCGGTCGGCGGTGAGCTCCTCGCTGACCGGGACGGTTTCGAGGTGTTCGAGGACGGTGGGGCCGCCGTACCAGTCCATGTGCGCGGAAGGTTCCACGACGTTGTCGCCGGCCAGGGCGGAGATCGGGATGGCGGTGACGTCGGGGACGCCGAGGTCGGCGGCGTAGGCGGTGAACTCCTCGGCGATCTTCGCGAAGACGGTCTCCCGGTAGTCGACGAGGTCCATCTTGTTGACGGCGAGGACGACGTGGGGGACGCGCAGCAGGGCGGCGACGGCGGCGTGGCGGCGGGTCTGTTCGATGACGCCGTTGCGGGCGTCGACGAGGAC
>NZ_JBFRER010000270.1:0-2441 GCF_052114405.1 Streptomyces sp. M-16
GGGTACGGCCGCTGGGGCCGGCGCCGCCGCGCGGGCCCCGGCCGGCGGCGCCGCGTGCGCCGCGCGGGGAGGAGCTGTGCGCCGCGGCGGAGGGCGCGCTCCCGCCGTCGGTCGTCGACCTGTGCGTGCGCCAGTACGGACGCTGACCCGGCCCCGCCTCCCGCGGACGGGCCCCCACCAGGGGGTTCGCCCGGGGCTCCCGGAGAGACTTGACCCTCACACCGTGTCAGGCCGTCCACTGGAGCACGACATGTTCAGCATCGGAGATTTCGCCAAGCACGGCCGGGTGTCGGTCCGTATGTTGCGTCACTACGACGCCCTCGGACTGCTGCGTCCCGCACGTGTCGACCCCGTGACCGGCTACCGGTCCTACGAGGCCGTGCAGCTCGCCCGCCTCAACCGCGTCATCGCGCTCAAGGAGCTCGGCTTCAACCTGGAACAGGTGGGGACGATCCTCGACGCGAGGGTGAGCACGGAGGAGCTGCGCGGGATGCTGCGGCTGCGCCGCGCGGAGCTGGAGGGCGCCGTGGCCGAGGCCGCCGCCCGGCTCACGCGGGTCGAGACGAGGCTCCGGTCCATCGAGAACGAGGGAACCATGCCCACCGAAGAGATCGTCGTGAAGAGCCTGCCGCCGGTCCGCCTGGCGGAACTGACCGGGATCGCCGCGAGCTACGCCCCGCAGGACATCGGGCCGGTCATCGGCCCGTTGTACGAGGACCTGTGCTCCCGGATCGAGCGCGCCGGGGTGGTCCCGACGGGTCCGGGCCTGGCCCACTACGAGCCCGCTCCCGGCGGTGAGCCCGGATCCGTCCTGGTGCACGCCGGGCTCCCGGTCGCCGCGGCCGTCCGTGCCGAGGACCTGGGCGCGGGGGTGCGGATCGTCGAACTGCCCGGGGTCGAGCGGGCGGCGACCGTGGTGCACCGCGGCTCGATGGACGGGGTGCTGCCGACGGCGCAGGCCCTGGCCCGGTGGATCGACGCGAACGGCCACCGCTCGTCCGGGTACGCGCGCGAGCTGAACCTGGACTGCCCCGATGACCGGGACCGGTGGGTCACCGAGCTCCAGGAGCCGCTGCTGCCCTGACCCCGCGGGCCGGGCCGGGTTGACCCTGCCGGGTTGACCCAGCGGGCCGGGCCGGGGGTTGACCCTGCCGCCTGCGGCAGGGTTGCACGATGACCGGCATGAGCAGCGCGAGCGACAGCAGTCGGAGCACGAGCGGTACGGGCAGCACGAGCGGTACGGGCGGCACGGACGGTACGGGCGGCACGAGCGGTACGGGCGGCACGGACGGTACGGGCGGCACGCACCGCGCCGCGGCCCCCTCGGGAAGGGTCGTCGCCGTCACGGGCGCCGGCAGCGGCATAGGCCGGGCCACGGCCCGTGCCTTCGCCGCCGGGGGCGCCCACGTCGTGGCCGTCGGACGGCGCGCCGACCCTCTCCGGGAGACCGCGGCGGGGCACGACCGGATCACCGCGCTGCCCCTCGACATCACCGACGGGGACGCGCCCGAGCGGCTGGTACGGGCCGTGGCCGGAAGGTACGGCCGACTGGACGTGCTGGTCAACAACGCCGGCATCGTGCGCGGCGGCGCCCTGGGCACGCTGACACCGGAGCTGATCGGCGCGCAGCTCTCGACCAACCTCGTCGCACCCGTCCTGCTGGCGCAGGCCGCGCTGCCGTTGCTGGAGGCGTCGGGCGGGGTCATCGTCAACGTCAGCACGTCGGTGGGACAGCGGGCCTGGCCCGGCAACTCGGTCTACGCGGCGACCAAGACCGCCCTGGAACTGCTCACCCGCAGCTGGGCGGTGGAACTGGCGCCGCGCGGGATCCGGGTCGTGGCGGTCGCCCCGGGCGCGATCGACACCCCCATCGGCGAGCACCAGGGGCTGACACCGCAGCGGAGGGCCTCGGTGCGGGAGTGGCAAGTGGCGCACACCCCGCTGGGCCGGATCGGCCGTCCCGGGGAGGTAGCCTGGGCCATCACCCAACTCGCTTCACCGGAGGCGTCGTTCGTCACCGGTGTGGTGCTCCCGGTCGACGGCGGTGCGGTGGTGGCGTGAGGGAAGCGGAGCGGGAGGCGGGGGCATGCGGATCGGCGAGCTGGCCGGGGCGACGGGTACGACCGCCCGCGCGCTGCGCCACTACGAGCAGGCCGGGCTGATCGCCTCCGAACGGGCCTGCAACGGCTACCGCGTCTACGACGAGCGGGCCGTGGTGCGGGTCCGCAACATCCGCCACCTGCTGGCCGCGGGGCTCACGCTGGACGACGTCCGCGTGTTCCTGCCCTGCCTGGACGGGGACGTGGCCGCCGCGCCGCCCTCGGACAAGGGCCTGCGGGTGGCGCTGGACCGCCTCGCGGCCCTCGACCGGCGCATCGCGGCCCAGACCGAGGCCCGCGACCGGCTGGCGGACGCCCTCCGCGCGGCGACCGGCGAGGGGA
>NZ_JBFRER010000271.1:0-2438 GCF_052114405.1 Streptomyces sp. M-16
CACCGGATCCGCGCGGCCCACACCGACACCACGATCACGGTCTACCAGGCCTACTCCCCCGCCCTCGGCCTCCCGGCGGCCCGCGACGGCCGCTTCCCGCCCGCCTGGAAGCGCGAGCGGATGACGTGGATCAAACCGTCGTTCCTGTGGATGATGTACCGCTGCGGCTGGGCCACCAAGACCGACCAGGAGACCGTGCTCGCCGTCGAGATCACCCGCGCGGGCTTCGACCGGGCCCTCGCCGGCGCCTGCCTCTCGCACTACGCCCCCGCCGTGCACGCGGACCGCGAAACCTGGAAGGAGTCGGTGCGCAGCACGTCGGCCCGGGTCCAGTGGGATCCGGAACGCGACCCGCACCTGAACCCGCTGCCGTACCGCTCGCTCCAGCTCGGGCTGTCGGGCCCCCTCTCGCGGGCCTACGCCGACGAGTGGACGGTCTCCATCCGCGATGTCACCCCGCTGGCCCGGGAGATCCACGGACTGCTCCGGGCCGGCGACACCGACGCGGCCCGGGCCCTCCTGCCCGTCGAAACCCCGTACCCGGCGGGCCCGCTGCCTCACCTGGGCGCGTAGTCGGCCCGCCCGCTGCCGAAGGGCCAAGGACGCCGGGCGGGCGCCGGGCCGTCCGCGCGGCGCAGAACCCTCCCGCCCGCCCGGCGATACGGCAGACTGGAGGTTTGCCCGTCCTCGTCCGGACGGGCACCCACGCCGGAAAGGGGCGTTTGTGAACGGGCCTCTCATCGTCCAGAGCGACAAAACCCTCCTGCTGGAGGTAGACCACGAGCTCGCCGGTGCCGCGCGCCGGGCCATCGCGCCCTTCGCCGAGCTGGAGCGGGCGCCCGAGCACATCCACACCTACCGGATCACCCCGCTCGGGCTGTGGAACGCGCGGGCCGCCGGGCACGACGCCGAGCAGGTCGTCGACGCGCTCGTCGAGTTCTCCCGGTACCCCGTCCCGCACGCCCTGCTCGTCGACGTCGCCGAGACCATGGCCCGCTACGGGCGCCTGACCCTCTCCAAGCACCCCGTCCACGGACTGGTCCTGACCAGCACCGACCGGCCCGTGCTGGAGGAGATCCTGCGGTCCAAGCGGATCATCCCGCTGGTGGGGGCCCGGCTCGACGCCGACACCGTGGCCGTGCACCCCTCCGAGCGCGGGCAGATCAAGCAGACCCTGCTGAAGCTGGGCTGGCCCGCCGAGGACCTCGCCGGGTACGTCGACGGCGAGGCCCACGCCATCGACCTCGTCGAGGACGGCTGGGCGCTGCGCCCGTACCAGCAGCAGGCGGTCGAGGGCTTCTGGCACGGCGGCTCCGGGGTGGTCGTACTGCCCTGCGGCGCCGGAAAGACCCTGGTCGGCGCGGGGGCCATGGCCAAGGCCAAGGCGACCACGCTGATCCTGGTGACCAACACGGTCTCCGCGCGCCAGTGGAAGCACGAGCTGATCAAGCGGACCTCGCTGACGGAGGAGGAGATCGGCGAGTACTCCGGCACCCGCAAGGAGATCCGCCCGGTCACCATCGCCACGTACCAGGTCCTCACCACCAAGCGGAAGGGCGTCTACCCCCACCTGGAGCTCTTCGACTCCCGGGACTGGGGGCTGATCCTCTACGACGAGGTGCACCTGCTGCCCGCCCCCGTCTTCAAGTTCACCGCCGATCTCCAGGCCCGCCGCCGGCTCGGTCTGACCGCGACCCTGGTACGGGAGGACGGCCGCGAGTCGGACGTGTTCTCGCTCATCGGGCCGAAGCGGTTCGACGCGCCCTGGAAGGAGATCGAGGCGCAGGGCTACATCGCGCCCGCCGACTGCGTGGAGGTCCGCGTCAACCTCACCGAGTCGGAACGGCTCGCGTACGCGACCGCCGAGACCGAGGAGAAGTACCGCTTCTGCGCGACGACCGCGACGAAGCGCAAGGTCACCGAGGCGCTGGTGCGCAAGCACCAGGGCGAGCAGACCCTGGTCATCGGCCAGTACATCGACCAGCTCGACGAGCTGGGCGAGCACCTGGACGCGCCCGTCATCAAGGGCGAGACCTCCAACGCGCAGCGCGAGAAGCTCTTCGACGCGTTCCGCGAGGGCGAGATCAGCGTGCTGGTCGTCTCGAAGGTCGCCAACTTCTCCATCGACCTGCCCGAGGCCACCGTCGCCATCCAGGTGTCCGGCACCTTCGGCTCGCGACAGGAGGAGGCACAGCGCCTGGGCCGGGTGCTGCGGCCGAAGGCGGACGGGCACGAGGCGCGGTTCTACTCGGTCGTCGCGCGCGACACGATCGACCAGGATTTCGCCGCGCACCGCCAGCGGTTCCTGGCCGAACAGGGCTACGCCTACCGGATCATGGACGCCGACGAGCTGCTGGCGAGTGACTGACCTCCCGCTCCAGGGGTGAGCGCTGCCCGGGGAGCCGGCCCGCCGGGAGCGGCCGCGGGCGCGGCCGCCC
>NZ_JBFRER010000272.1:0-2426 GCF_052114405.1 Streptomyces sp. M-16
GTGCGGATCCCGGACCGCCCGCCCCGCGACCCGCGACCCGACTACTGTTTTCCCCGTACAAGCGGGTGGGGGGAGAACAGAGCTGATGAGTCGTCGGTCGAGCGGATTGATCGGGGTCTGGGCAGAGGCCCAGCGGCAGCAGCAGCGGACGCAGTTGATCCAGCAGCGCGAGGCCGAGCGCCGGCAGCGGGCCTACGAGCGGGACGTCGCCCGGGACCGGCGGGAGCAGCAGGCCGCCTACAAACAGCACCGGGAGGCCGAGGCCCGGCGGCGCACCGAGCAGCTCGAAGCCGAGGTCGCCGCCCTGCAGGGGCTGCTGGCCGTCGGCTGCCGGGCACCGGCCTTCCGGATGGCCTCCCTGGTCCGCGACGAGCGGCTCGAAGCCTTCGACCCCGGCACCCTCGCCCACCCGGTGCCGATGCCCCAGCTCCACCAGTTCCAGCAGCAGAGCAGCGGCTGGACCCTCGGCTCGGGGCGTCGCGCCCAGGCCGAGCGGGAGGCCCACGACCGGTACACGCAGGCATGGCAGGCCGCGCACGCCGCGGAGCAGGAGCGGCTGCGGCAGCTGGCCGCGTACCGGCAGCAGTACGACCGGTGGGCGGCGGAGCAGCTCGCCGGGATCCGCCGCCACAACAGCGGTCTCACCGAACTGGCCGACGCGCTGCGCGCGGGAGATCCCGAGGCGGCGGTGGAGTACTTCTCGGCGGCGCTGTACGCCTCCACGGCCTGGCCCGAGGAGCTGCCCCGCCAGGTCTCGGCTGCGTACGATCCGGCGGCGCGGCAGCTCGTGCTGGACTGGGAGCTGCCCCGGTACGAGGCCGTGCCGGAGACGAAGTCCGTGCGGTACGTGGCGGGCACGGACCAGGACAAGGAGACCGCCCGGCCGGCGACCCAGCGCCGGGCGCTCTACCGGGACCTGCTGGCCCAGTGCGTGCTGCTGGTGCTGCGCGAGGTGTACGCGGCGGACGAGTTCGGGGCGTTGGAGTCGGTGGTCGTCAACGGGTTCGTGGACGACCACGATCCGGTGACCGGCCGGGAGGCACGGCTCGTCCTGACGTCCGTGCAGGTCCCGCACTCCGCCTTCTCCGGGCTGCGGCTGGAGCAGGTGAGCGCCGTGGACTGTCTGACGGACGGCCTGCGCGGGCAGTTGTCGGCGCGGCCGGACCAGCTGACGGCCGTACGGGCGGGCCGCAGGCCGGGCGAGGTCGGCGGCGCCGGCGGGGTCGTCAGCCACGGCGGGCACGCGGACGGCGAGGAGGAGCCCGACCTCTTCGTGATGGACCCCATCGCCTTCGAGAACCTGGTGGCGGAGCTGTTCCGGGCGATGGGCATGGAGGCGGTGACCACGCAGCGGTCGGGCGACGGCGGTGTGGACGTCGAGGCGCTGGACCCGGCCCCGATCCGAGGCGGGCGGATCGTGGTGCAGGTCAAGCGCTACCGGAACACGGTGCCGCCGACGGCCGTGCGTGATCTGTACGGCACGGTCCAGGACAAGGGGGCGAACAAGGGGGTGCTGGTCACCACCGCGTCCTTCGGGCCCGGGTCGTACACCTTTGCCAACGGCAAGCCGCTGGAGTTGGTTCCCGGGGCCGAACTGGTCGAGCTGCTGCACCGGTACGGGCTGCGGGGGCGGCTGGGCGGGAGCACCCGGGAGGCCGCCGTACCGGCCCAGCGGGGGACCCGACGGGCCGCGGGGGCGGCTGCGCGGAGGTCGGATCCGGCCGCCGACACCGTCCCGGCCCTGCCCCTGGAACCGCCGCCCGTCGCGGCCGACCGCAACGTGCTGGGGATGTACTGGTCGGGCCGGGTCGCGCTGGACGTGTGCGCGCTGGTCTGCGAGGGCGGCCGGGTGCTGAGCGAGGACCACTTCGTGTTCTTCAACAACCCGCAGACCCCGGACGGTTCGGTGCGTTCCCGTCCGCACACGGCGCCCGACAAGGCCGCCGTAGAGGTCGGCTTCGACGCCCTGCCGCAGCGCGCCGACCGCCTGGTCCTGGTCGCCGCGATCGACCCGGAGGCCGATCCGGACGCGGACCTGGCGGGGTTCACCGACGCCCGGATCCGGCTGCTGGACGCGGCCGGAGGGGAGATCGACCAGCTGGAGGTCTCGGACGGCAGGGCGGGCGAGACGGCCCTGGTCCTCGGCTCCTTCCGGCGCCGGCCGAACGGCGACTGGAAGTTCGTGATCGGCGGCAAGGGCTACCGCGGCGGTCTGGAGGACCTGTTGCGGGAGTACGGGGTCGAGGTGGCGTGACCGGCGCCGTCGCCCGGTGCGGCCGTCAGGCCCGGCCGGGGCCCGGCACGTCCCGGTGGCCACGGCCGTGGGGGACCGCGTCCCTGGCCYCCGGTCCCCCGGCCCGCCGGGCTCGGCGGGCCGCTGTACGGGCGCCCAGGGGGAGGGCCGCCGCCAGGGAGGCGGCGGCCAC
>NZ_JBFRER010000273.1:0-2321 GCF_052114405.1 Streptomyces sp. M-16
GGGCATAGGGGCCCGAAGGGGGCGGCGTCTGCGGTCCGTACGCGCCCTGGCCGGCGGGCGGCGCGGCGGGCGCGGCGGTCACCGTCGGCTCGTGGCCGGGCGGCGCCGGTGCCGGGGCCGCCGGAACCCGGGTCACCTCGGGTGGTGCGGGCGCCGCCGCGCGCAGCGTGATGTCGGCGGCGACCGCGCCGGGCAGCCAGACCTCGGGGCGGCGCAGTGGCGCGTCGCCGTTGGCGGCCCGGCACAGCGCGAGAACCTCGTCGACCGAGGGCCTGGCCGCCGACTCCTTGGCGAGGCAGTGGGCCACCAACTTTTGGAGCTGGGGCGGGAGTCGGGTGAGGTCGGGCTGCTCGTGGACGATGCGGTAGAGCACCCCGTGCGAGGTGCCCTCGCCGAACGCGGGCAGGCCGGTCGCCGCGTACGCTGCGACCTGGCCGAGCGCGAAGATGTCGGTGGCCGGGGTGACCGCATCGCCCGCAGCCTGTTCGGGTGCCATGAAGGTCGGGGTGCCGATGGTGACGCCGCTGCCGGTGAGGGCGGTCGCGTCGGCGGCCCGCGCGATGCCGAAGTCGATGACGCGGGGCCCGTCGCCCGCGAGTAGCACGTTGGACGGCTTGAGGTCGCGGTGGACGATGCCGGCCCCGTGGATGACCTGCAGGGCCTCGGCGATGCCCGCGACCAGGAGCAGCACGGTGGGCACGGGCAGCCCGCCGTGCCGCTGCACGGCGTCGGCCAGGGAGGGCCCGGGGACGTAGGCCGTGGCAAGCCAGGGGTGGCGGCCCTCGGTGTCGGAGTCGATCACCGGCGCGGTGTACAGCCCCTGCACGCGCGCGGCGGCCCGCACCTCTTGCTGGAAGCGGCGGCGGAACTCGGCGTCTTCGCCGAACTCCGGCCGGATCACCTTGATCGCGACGGGCCGTCCGCCCGGAGTGTACGAGAGGTACACCTTGCCCATGCCGCCTGCGCCGAGCCTGGCCACGATGTGGTATCCGGCCACGGACCGCGGGTCGTTGCCCTCCAGCGGATGAAAGACGGTGTCCAACTCGATTCCCCTACGGTCGTTTTCGGCCCGCCCGGCGGCACCTGCCCGACGCACGCGGAACTTTACCGAACGCAAGATCCTCTGCCGGTCACGGCCTGCGTCTGAATCCACGTTCGGATCAGCGTGCGTGCCAGACGTCGTACGCCCGGGCGGGGTTCAGACACAGGCACTCAGCTTGACGTTTAACCTCGCTCGTCACCCGACCTGCTGATCTGCGGTGTTTCCCGGGACGGCGGAGGCGGCCGTTCTCCACGCTTCGAGATGTCGAGTCACGAAGTACCAGAGAACGGCCGCTGTGTATGAGTCTGTCTGCCGACGTGTCCGGACGCGAGGCATTGGATGTGTTGTCCCGCTTTCGTGTCGAGTTCTACGACTGCCTGTATGCCCGGGCTGACGCGCTCTTCGAGCTCACCGACGCGGTGCTGTGTGCGGACGGGCCGGTGAACACCCTGGTCGAACTGTCACTGACGGCCGAGCACCGGCGCGGACACGGCGCCTTGTACGCGGGGCTGGACCGGGGCTGGATCGAACCGACGCGTCTGCGACGCGCTCTGGCCGGGCTACCGCTGCCGAAGACGGCCGACGGGCGGATCGTACTGGCCGTGGACGTGAGCAACTGGCTCCGCCCCGACGCTCCCACCAGCGAGGACCGGCTGTTCTGCCACGTCTACGGACGTGGCGACCGCAAGACGGACCAGTTCATCCCGGGCTGGCCCTACTCCTTCGTCGCCGCCCTGGAAACAGGCCGCACCTCCTGGTGCAGACTGCTGGACGCCCTGCGGCTCGGACCCGCGGACGACGCGACACTGGTCACCGCCGCCCAGCTCCGCGAGGTCGTGGAACGCCTGGCCGACACGGGGCACTGGAAGCCGGGCGACCCGAGATCCTGATCGTGATGGACGCCGGCTACGACGTCACCTACCTCTCCCACTCCCTGCGGGACCTGCCCGTCGTGCTGCTCGGACGACTGCGCTCGGACCGCGTCATGCTCCGCGACCCGGGCCCCGCCCGCTCGGGACCGAAGGGCGGGCGGCCCCGCCGGCACGGCGGCGTCCTCACCTTCAGTAAGCCCGACAGCTGGCACCAGCCCGACGTCACCACCGCCACGGACACCACCCGCTACGGAAAGGCCGAGACGATGGCCTGGGTGATGCTCGGCGTTGGTTGTTCAGTGGTTCGGCGTTGAGTTTTCAGTAGGTGTCGTGTGCTGTGACCTGGTGGTTTGTGGTGGCACGGTTCGTGTTCTGAAGTTCGGCGCTGATTTGTTGCTGAAGAGTGC
>NZ_JBFRER010000274.1:0-2288 GCF_052114405.1 Streptomyces sp. M-16
CCTCACCACCCTCGCCCAACACACCAACACCACCGCGACCTTCATCCCCACCCTCCGCAAAAACCAGCCCGAACCCCACACCCTCACCACCACACTCACCACCCTCCACACCACCACCAACCACCCCATCAACTGGAACACCCTCTACCCCCACACCCCCACCACCCCCCTCCCCACCTACCCCTTCCAACGCCAACGCCACTGGATCGACATCGTTCCCACCACCACCGCCACCGCCGCCCCGCGCGCGACCGGTTCCGCGGAGGTCGGGGAAGAGGCGGAGCCCGTCGAGCTGTCGCTCGCCCAGCGCCTCGGCGCGGTGTCGCGGGCCGAGGGCGAGCGCCTCCTCCTGGAGCTGGTCCGTACGGCCGTTGCGACCGTGCTCGGCCACGTGACGCCGAACTCGGTCGATCCCACCGAGAAGTTCAAGGAGCTCGGCTTCGACTCGCTGGGCGCGGTGGAGTTCCAGCGGCGGATGAACGCCGTGACGGGGCTGGGCCTCTCCTCGACACTGATCTACGACTACCCGAGCCCCGCCGCGCTGGCCGAGCACCTGCTGACGGAGCTCACGGACGGCGCGGCCGGGACCACGGCCGGGGACGTGACCGCCGCGCGGATCTCCGACGAGCCGATCGCCATCGTGGGCATGGCCTGCCGCTACCCGGGCGGGCTCAGCTCGCCGGAGGACCTGTGGCGGCTGGTCGAGGCGGGCGGCGACGCCATCTCCGGCCTGCCCGTCAACCGCGGCTGGGACGTGGAGGAGCTGTACGATCCGGTGCCCGGCCGGCCCGGCAAGACCTACGCTCGGCACGGTGGCTTCCTCCACGACGCCGACGCGTTCGATCCCGCCTTCTTCGGCATCTCCCCGCGCGAGGCCGCCGCCATGGACCCCCAGCAGCGGCTGCTGCTGGAGACCTCCTGGGAGGCGCTGGAGCGCGCGGGGATCGCCCCGACCTCACTGCGCGGTTCCTCGACGGGTGTCTTCGTAGGCGCCATGTCGCAGGACTACGGGCCCCGGCTGCACGAACCCGCGGAGGGGTACGAGGGGTACCTGCTCACCGGCAACACGGCGAGCGTGGCCTCGGGCCGGGTGGCGTACACGCTGGGGCTGGAGGGGCCGGCGGTGACCGTCGACACGGCGTGCTCGTCCTCCCTGGTGGCCCTGCACCTCGCCGCGCAGTCGCTGCGTCAGGGGGAATGCGGTATCGCCCTGGCCGGTGGTGCGACGGTGATGGCGTCGCCCGGCATGTTCGTGGAGTTCAGCCGGCAGCGCGGGCTGTCCGAGGACGGCCGCTGCAAGGCCTTCTCCGCGGACGCCGACGGCACGGCGTGGGGCGAGGGCGTGGGCGTGCTAGCGCTGGAGCGGCTGTCGGACGCGCAGGCCAACGGCCACCGGATCCTCGCGGTCATCCGGGGCAGTGCCGTCAACCAGGACGGCGCCAGCAACGGCCTGTCGGCCCCCAACGGTCCGTCGCAGGCGCGGGTGATCCGGCAGGCCCTGGCGAGCGCCCGCCTGGAGCCCGCGGACGTGGACGCCGTCGAGGCGCACGGTACGGGCACCCGCCTTGGCGACCCCATCGAAGCCCAGGCCCTCCTCGCCACCTACGGCCAGAACCGACCCGCCGACCAACCCCTGCGCCTGGGCTCCCTCAAGTCCAACATCGGCCACACCCAGGCCGCAGCCGGCGTCGSCGGCRTCATCAAAATGGTCATGGCCATGCACCACGGCCTCCTCCCCAAGACCCTCCACGCCGACGAACCCAGCCCCCACATCGACTGGGACGCCGGAGCCGTCTCCCTCCTCACCGAAGCCACCCCCTGGCAGCCGGGCGAAGAGCGCCCCCGCCGCGCCGCCGTCTCCTCCTTCGGCATCAGCGGCACCAACGCCCACCTGATTCTGGAGGCGGCCGAGCCGGCCGCGGAGAGCGTCCGCCCGGACGATGACGCGCCCGCCACCGGCGGCCCGCTGCCGTGGGTGCTGTCGGCGCCCAACCCCGAGGCGCTACGGGAACAGGCGGCGCGACTGCGTGACATGGTCGCTACCCGGCCGGCACCGCGCCCGGCGGAGGTGGGCCGCTCGCTGGTGGTCACGCGGACTTCCTTCGATCACCGTGCGGCGGTCCTGGCCGATGACATCGACGGGTTCCTCGAAGGGCTCGACGCTCTCGCCCGGGGCACCACACACCCCGGCCTCGTCCAGGGCAAGGCCACCGACCACGACGGCCGCCTCGCGTTCATGTTCACCGGGCAGGGCAGCCAACGCCCCCACATGGGCCACCAGCTCCACA
>NZ_JBFRER010000275.1:0-2279 GCF_052114405.1 Streptomyces sp. M-16
AGGCGTTCGTCGGGGAACTCGGGGTCCAGGAGGGCGTATCCGGCGCCGGTCTTGAGGACGGCGAGGAGGGCGACGGCGAAGTCGGGTCCGCGGTCGAGGAGGATGCCGGCGAGGTCGCCGCGGCCCAGGCCCCGGGCGGCGAGGTGGTGCGCGAGCCGGTTGGCGCGGGAGTCCAGCTCCCGGTAGGTGAGCTCCTGGCCGCCGAAGACCACCGCCCGGCCCCCGGGACGCAGCCGGACCTGCTCCTCGAACCGTTCGACGAGGGTGGCCGGGGCGGTGTCGGTACGGACACCCGTCCACTCCTCCAGCACCTGCCGGCGGCCGGCCCCGTCCAGCAGCTCCAGCTCCGAGAGCCGGACCCCCGGCTCGCGCGCCACCTGCTCCAGCGTCCGCCGCAGCATGCCGGTCATCCGCTCCACGGTGGCGCGCTCGTACAGGTCGCAGCTGTAGAGCACCGCCCCCGTCAGGCCGGACGCCCCGTCGGCGCGCAGCAGGAACTCCAGGTCGAACTTGACGGCGCCGGTGGCCAGCGGCTGCGCCTCCCCGGCCCGCACTCCGGGCAGCACGGGCGAGATCCCGGGACCCGACTCCAGTGCCAGGCACACCTGGAACAGCGGATGCCGGGCCAGGGAGCGGGCCGGGTTCAAGGCCTCCAGTACCAGGTCGAACGGGGCCTCCTGATGGGCGAAGGCGTCCAGATCGGCGGTGCGCACCCGGGCCAGCAGTTCCCGGAAGGCCGGGTTCCCCGAGGTGTCGGTACGCAGCACCAGGGTGTTCACGAAGAAGCCCATGAGCCCCGACAGGGCCTCGTCGGGCCGGCCCGCGACCGGTGAGCCGAGCGGGACGTCGGTGCCCGCGCCCAGCCGGGTCAGCGTCGCCGCGAGCGCGGCCTGCACCACCATGAAGGGGGTGCACCGCTCGGCCCGCGCCAGCTCCACCACCCGTTCGTACAGGTCCGTCCCGAAGTCCACCCGGACCGCCCCGCCGCGCTGCCCGGCGACCGGCGGACGCGGCCGGTCGGGGAGCAGCCCCAGCTCCTCGGGGAGCGCGGCCAGCGCCGTCCTCCAGTGCGCCAGCCGGGCCTCCAGCGGGGGGCCGGTGAGGGCGGTGCGCTGCCAGAGCGTGAAGTCGGCGTAGTCGGCCGGCAGGGGGGCCCAGTCGGGTGCCGATCCCGCCAGCCGGGCCGCGTAGGCGTGGGACAGGTCCTCGAACAGGGGGCGCAGCGACTGCCCGTCGGTGGCGATGTGGTGCAGCAGGACCAGGAGCGTGTACGCATCCTCCCCGGAGTGCAACAGGGTCACGCGCAAAGGGTGTTCGGTGGTCAGGTCGAAGGAGTGGCGGGCGGCGGCGAGCAGTTCGCCGTCGAGGCTCCCGGGGGTGACGCGGCGCACCTCGAACGCGTGCGCCGGGACCGGGTCGACGATCTGGTACGGGTCCCCGTCAGCGGTGGCGAACCGGGTCCGCAGCGGCTCGTGGCGGGCGGCCAGGTCCTCGAAKGCGGCGCGCAGCGCGGGCACGTCCGGCTCGCCCTCCAGGCGAACCGTCATCGGCACGTTGTACGCGGTCGCCCCCGGGCCGCCGAGTCCCGCGACCAGCCACAGCCGCTGCTGGCCGAAGGACAGCGGCAGCCGCTCGGGACGTTCCGCGGCACGCCGCAGGGGCGGCAGGGAGGGCCGGTCGCCGACCTCGTCGAGCCGGCGGGTCAGGGCGGCGGGGGTGGGGTGCTGGAAGACGTCGCGCAGGGTGAGGGTGACGCCGAGGGTGGAGGCGATGCGGTTCGTCAGGCGGGCGGCGAGGAGGGAGTGGCCGCCGTGGTCGAAGAACCCGTCGTCCATGGACAGGGGCACCGGGCTGCCGAGGACCTCGCTCACGAGGGTCCGTACGAGCTCCTCCGTCTCGGTGAGCGGCTGGCGGSCCCCGGTGGTGGGCGTCGGCTCGACCGCCGGGAGCGCGGCCTTGTCGATCTTCCCGTTGGGGGTGAGCGGCAGCCGGTCCAGGACCGCGAACCGGGCGGGGACCATGTGCTCCGGCAGCCGCTCGCGCAGCCAGGCGCGCAGCGCTTCGGGGGCCGGGGCCGGAGCCCCGGGGGCCGTGGTCACGTAGGCCGTCAGCTGCTGGTCGCAGTGGAGCAGGGTGGCTTGGGTGWTGTGGGGGTGGGTGGTGAGGGTGGTTTCGATTTCGGTGGGTTCGATGCGGAAGCCGCGGATCTTGATCTGGGTGTCGGTGCGGCCGGTGTAGTGGAGGTTGCCGTGGGTGTCCCAGTGGGCTTGGTCGCCGGT
>NZ_JBFRER010000276.1:0-2234 GCF_052114405.1 Streptomyces sp. M-16
GCACAGGACCAGCAGCCGACGGTGCCGTGCGTCATCAGGGGGCCCACGACGGCGTCGCCGCCGTACGTCCAGGCGGGCAGCAGCGAGCGCCCCTCGGGTATCCCGGCGCGCAGCAGCGGGAGCAGCCGGACCGGGGCGTCGGTCCCGCCGGTCACCACCACGAAGTCGTAGTCCGCCAGTTCCTCCCACCCCGACGGGAGGGAGGCCAGCGTGCGGACCTCCACCGGGCAGCCGTCCGCGACCGCCTCCGCGGCCTCGGCCTCCACCTCGGCCACGGCCGGCCCCGGCGGCAGCGCCACGGCCGCGCAGCCGTTGCGCACCAGGGAGATCGCGCACCAGCGGGCGACGGGGTCCTCGCCGAGGACGGCCACCCGGGTGCCACGGAAGCGCAGGAAGCGGGCCTCGGCGTCGTCGGCGTAGTGGTCGGCGTAGGCGATCTGCGGCGCGTACCGCCGGGCGACGTCGGGCTCGGGGACCGCGGCCGGGGATGTGGACTCCGGCTCGGCCACGGGACGGGCGAAGTCCCGCTCGTACAGGGTTCTGACGAGTTCGCCGACCATCGCGCGCTGGGGTGCGCCCAGCCCCTGACAGAGCTCGGCCACGGAGTGCTCGCCGGTCAGGTGAGGGACGATCAGCGTCGCGAAGCGGTAGGCCGCACGGGCGGTGAGGCGGAACCCGCCGTCGGAGTTGTGGAACAGCACGCCGTCCGGCGTCTCGGTGAAGAGCACGTCCCGGCGGATCCGGGGCCGGGTGGCGGCGACGTCGTCGAAGCTGGCTTGGGACATGGAACACCTCTGCTTGCGGTCTGGTGGGGTCGGAGACGTGAGGTGGGAAATGCCGGGGCGGGAGGGGCGGGAGGGGCGGTGGGCTGTGGGGGGTGCTCGGCCGGCGCCCACCGCGGGGGCGGGCGGGGCCGGGGAGGAGCGGGTCGCGGGCGGGTGGGGGTGCGACGGCGCGCGTGCGGGACGGGCGGGGGTGCCGGGACGGGCGGGGTGAGTAGGACGAGCGGGGCTGCCAGGACGAGCGGCGTGGGTGGGACGAGCGGGGCTACCGGGACGAGCAGGGCTACTGGGACGAGCAGGGCTGCCAGGACGAGCGGGGGCTACCGGGACAGGCGGGGCTACCGGGACAGGCGGGGCTGCCGGGACGAGCGGGGCTGCCGGGACGGGCAGGGCTGCCGGGACGAGCAGGGCTGCCTGTACGGGGCGTGGCCCCTGGGGCAGCCGGTGCGGTACGGGTTCGCGCGGGGCGGCGTATCAGCGCGTGAGGGCCGTCGTCGCCGCCGCGTTCTCGCCGTCCCGGGCCAGCCACCGCGCGTAGACCTGGAGGAAGGCGTGGATCCGGTACGGCTGGCCGGGCGGCCCGTCCTCCAGCATCCCCGCCTCCACGAGCTGTTCGAGGACGGTTTCGCTCCCGGCCGCGCACAGCCTCTCGGCGGGATCGAGCGAGCCCACCCGCAGAAACGTTTCGCGCAACGGGGGCGGGAGCACGCTCACGGCCTGCCCGAACACCTCCGGCACCGACAGCCGCGGGTCCTCGGCCAGCGCCAGCCGGGCCGGGGGATCCTCCGCCAGCCAGGCCGCGCAGTCCGCGACGGACAGGCCCGGCCGGGTCAGCAGCCGTCCGGCGGCGATCCTCAGCGCGAGCGGGAAGTGGCCGCACACCGCGGCCAGTTCCCGGGCGGCCGCCTCCTCGGCGCCGATCCGCTCGGCCCCGACCAGCCCGGCGAGCAGCCGGTGGGCCTCGCCCGGCCCGAGCACGTCGAGCCGGTGCACGGCCCCGCCGTGGGTGGCGACGACCGCGGCGAGCCCGCGCCGGCTGGTCACCAGCACCGAGGCGTCGCCCGTCCCGGACAGCAGCGGAAGCACCTGTCCGGCGCCGGTCGCGTTGTCGAGGAGGACCAGCCGCCGCCCGCCGCCGTCCGGCTCGGGCAGCAGCTCGCGGGCCTCCTCCACGCCGAGGCCGCTGCCGTCCGGGCGGGCCAGGTCGAGGACGGACACCCCGCCGGGGAAGGCGTCCCTGACCTCGTACGCGCTCTGCCGGGCCAGCGCCGACTTGCCGATGCCGGGCGCTCCGGAGACGACCACGAGCCGGGGCCCGTCCGCGTCGGTGAGCCGCAGGGCCATCGCCCGCAGGTCCGCCTCGCGTCCGGTGAAGCCGCGTACCGGCGCCGCCGCGCCGGCCGGGGAACCCGCGCGGCCGGGGCGGGCCGTACCCGCGCCGCCGGGATGCCC
>NZ_JBFRER010000277.1:0-2208 GCF_052114405.1 Streptomyces sp. M-16
CGTCAGCACCCAGAGGGGGTCGACCAGTGTGCCCGTACACGCACGGGAGTTGGCCTCATCGCCGAGGTTGAGCTTCACGACGTTCGGGAGCTGGCCGGCGGCGGCCTCGGGGCCGGCCACCGCCAGAGCGGGAGCCGAGGTGATCAGGCCTGCGGAGACCGCAATGGCGGTGACGAGCAGGCCGGAGATCCGCGCCGGGCGCGGGCGGGAAACGGGCATGGAGGTTCCTTCGGGTTTCACTGCGCGGCCGCAGGCGGCCCCCCGCGGCGCCGGAGGCGTCACGGGGGCCGGCCTGGGTGTCAGAGGGTGCCAGCGAGGGAGATGGAGCCGAGGGTTCCGGTGACGCCTCGGGCGGTGACCGGCGCGGTCGGGCCCCAGGTGCGGTCGGTGTGGCGGATCGTGTGCACGATCCGGTTGTCGGTGGTGGTCACGGCTACCTGGAGCTCTCCGTCCACCGTGCCGACGGCGACGGACTTGGCCGTCACGGCGCCGAGGTAGTTCCGCAGGTCACCGAACGGCGCCCACGTGCCGTTGCCGTAGCGGACGGAGTGGTACTGCCTGGTGCCGTTGTCGGTGGCGACGACGATGTGCGCGTCGCCGCCCGCACCGGCCATGGCCACGGAGCTGATGGAGCCGGTGGTACCGGCGACACCGGCCACGTCGCCCCAGCCGGTCCAGTGGCCAGTGGTGGCGCGGACGGTGTGGAAGGCCTTGCCGCCGCTGACGGCGACGAGCTGCAGCTGGCCCCCGGCGCTGGCGGTGGCCACCGACGTGACGGCGCCGATGGGACCGACCGCGCCGGCGAGGTCCCCGAACGGGGTCCAGTTACCGGCGGCGTTGCGCACGGTGTGGAACACCTTGCCGCCCGCGACGGCCACGACGTGGAGGTCGGTGCCGATGGACACCGTGGAGACCTGGGTGATGCCACTCAGGCTGCTGGCCGCGGCGTTGACGTCGCCGAAGACGCCCCACGTTCCGTCCGCCTTGCGGATGGTGTGATACAGGCGTCCGTCGCCGCCCAGCGCCACCACGTGGGTGTCGCCGTCGATGCCGGCGACGGCAGCCGTGCGTACGCCGCCGATGTTCCCCGCTTTGGACTGGACGTCGGTGAAGCCGGTCCAGGAGCCGTCGTTCAGCCGGATGCCCTGGTACAGCGTCGAATCGGCCTGAACGAGGGTCTCGGCCTTCCAGCCGGATGTCAGAGCCCGCACCCCCTGCACCCAGTCGGTGAGGTCGTCGATGCGCGCGGTGATGGCGCCCGTACGGGTCTCCGTCGCCGGTGCGCCCAGGCAACCACCCTGCCAGGAGCGGGAGTTGATGCCGATGAGCTCGCCGGAGGCGTTGAGGAGCGGGCCGCCGGTGTCACCCTTGCAGAGCGCGTCGGCGCCCTTGCCGGTGATGCTGTACGTGGCGGCGGCGGTGGTGTCGAGCGTGAAGGTGCCGGTGTGGAGCTTGTCCGGCACCCAGTCGGACTTCGTACGGCCGAACCCGGCTGCGGTCAGCTCCGCTCCGGCGGCCGGGGCGGCGGTGGCGCGCTTGATGCCCGCGATGCCGGCGGCCGGGGTCGCGAGGCGGGCGAGGACCAGGTCGCGGTCGGTACGGGGTACCAGGTCGACGACCTCGACGGCCTTGCCGTCACTGAGGGTGGCGGTGCTCTTCAGCGCGGGCTTGCCGGCCGGAACCGGCGTACCGGGGGTGGCGGCGAAACAGCTGGCAGCGGTGGCGATCCATGTCTGGTCGACCAGGATTCCGGTGCAGGCGCGGGAGTTCGCCTCGTCGCCGATGTTCAGCTTCACCACGGAGGCGAGTTGTCCGGCCGCGGCTTCGGGACCGGTCACGGCGAAAGCGGGCACTGCGGTGATCAGGGCGGCCGAGACCGCGGTGGCGGAGACGAGCAGGCTGCTGATTCGCGTGGTACGCGAACGAGAAAGGGACATGCGGGTTCCTTCGGTTGAGCAGGCGCGTGGGAAACCGACCGAAACTCTGTCTCGATTGCTTCGCCGGCCGTGTGGAACCGCTCTGCGCGCTGCCGGATTTCATGGTCGCCAAAAGACCGGAGACTAAGACTTGTCCCGTAAATGATCTTTGAGTCGCCCTGGGCAGGGTCGGTCGCGGTGCGATCCGCTGGCTTATCCGGCGAGGGCGAGGTTGTGCAGGCGGGCGATGCCGAGCATGGCTTGGTGCACTCCGTCGCCTTTGAGGCGGCAG
>NZ_JBFRER010000278.1:0-2058 GCF_052114405.1 Streptomyces sp. M-16
CCCCGACCCCCTGGCAAAGACCCCACCTACTACCGACCCTCGCAGCAGGGGACCCACCGGCCCCCTCCGTCACACCGCCCGGGAGCCGGTCCCGGAGGGTGCGCACGGGCCGTCCGGGTACTACGACGCCGCTTCGTATGTGACCTGGGTCCTATGGGACGGCTCACCGCCGGACCCCCCGGATCTCACCGATCGTGACCGGCCGTGTCCCCCTCGGGGACGGGATCCGGGGCGGAAGCCCCCTCCCGCCCGAAGGAGACGGGGGCGTCGAAGGCGGCCTTCCGCGTGGCCCGCCGCAGCGCCTTCAGCAGGGTGGCCCCGAGGGCGAGGGTCAGGACGACGGTCAGCGCCGCCCGCCCCAGGTCCCAGCCCAGCGAGGTCGCCAGGCAGTACGCGACGAAACGCGCCAGGTTCTGCGCCACCGGGTCGCCGGGGTGGAAGGAGACCCCCTGGCCCATGCCCTGCAGGAGCACCCAGCCCTGGAGGTTCATCACCGTGCCGTACGCGAACGAGCCCAGGAACCCGTACGCCGCCAGCATCGCCAGCTCGGCCCGCCCCCGGATCCGCTCCGGGCCCGGCAGCAGCCCGGCGCCCAGCGAGAACCAGCCCAGGGCCAGCATCTGGAACGGCATCCACGGCCCGACCCCGCCGGTGAGCAGGGCCGACGCGAACATGGTGACGGAGCCCAGGACGAAGCCGAATCCCGGCCCGAGGACCCGGCCGCTGAGCACCATCAGGAAGAACATCGGCTCCAGGCCGGCCGTGCCCGCGCCGAGCGGCCTCAGGGCCGCCCCCACGGCGGCGAGCACGCCCAGCATCGCCACCGCCTTGGCGTCCATCCCCTGGTCCGCGATGGTCGCCACGACCACCGCCACCAGCAGGGGCAGCAGCGCCGCGAACAGCCACGGGGCGTCCTGGGAGTGGGCCAGGCCCGACTGGCGGTCGGCCAGCAGCGGCCAGCCGAAGGCGGCGATGCCGATCAGGGTGACGAGGACCAGGGCCGCGGCGGCACGCGGACCGACGCGGACGGGGCGGCCGTGGCGCAGGGGGCGGGCGGGGCGGGCGGTGTCCGGGAGGCCGGGGCCGGAGCGGCCGGTGTCCGGCAGCCCGGGGGCGGGGCGGTTCACGGGGTCCCTTCGAGGGCCGCGGCCACCTGGGACACCGTGAGCCAGTGCCCCGGGGCCAGGATCTTGGCCACCTGGGGGGCGAAGGCGGGGGAGGAGACGACGACCTCGGCCGTCGGGCCGTCCGCGACGACCTCGCCGCCCGCCAGGATCACCACCCGGTGGGCCAGCTCGGCCGCCAGCTCCACGTCGTGCGTGGCCAGCACGATGGCGTGCCCGTCCGCCGCGAGCCCGCGCAGCAGCCCGACCAGCCGCGCCTTGGCGGCGTAGTCCAGCCCGCGGGTGGGTTCGTCGAGGAGGAGCAGGGCCGGCCGGCCGGTCAGGACCAGGGCCAGGGCCAGGGTCAGCCGCTGGCCCTCGGACAGGTCCCGGGGGTGGGTGTCGTCCGGTACGCCGGGCAGCAGGGCCGCGACCAGGTCACGGCAGGTGCCGGGGGCGGCGCCGGCATCGGCGTCGGCCGCGGCGCACTCGGCGGAGACGGTGTCGGCGTAGAGGAGGTCGCGCGGCTCCTGGGGGACCAGGCCCACCCGGCGCACCACCTCCCGAGGCGGGGTGCGGTGGGGCGCACGGCCGGCGACGCTCACCTCGCCGGCCGCGGGGGCCAGGGTGCCGATCAGGGCCGCGAGGAGGGTGGACTTGCCGGCGCCGTTGCGGCCCATCAGGGCGACGGTCTCGCCGGGGGCGACCGAGAAGGTGACGTCCCGGAGCACCTCGGCGCGTGCGCCGCGGCGCACGGAGAGGTCCCGTACGACGGCGGCCGCAGCGGAGGCCGACGGGTCGGACGCGCCGGTCACGGGGGCGGGGCGGCGCCCGCGCAGCCGTGCGAACAGACCGGTGCCGGAGCGCCGGGCTCCCGCCGCCGGTGCCGGAGCGGCGCGGTCCGGCCCGCCACCCTGGGCCGGGACGTGCGCCCCGGGCGCCGCCGGCTCCCCGG
>NZ_JBFRER010000279.1:0-2045 GCF_052114405.1 Streptomyces sp. M-16
TCGGCGGCGGCGGATCTGGCGGCGGCGCACCGGTTCCACAACGACCCGGACGCCCAGCAGCTGGGCCGTACGGCGAACTCGAAGCTGAACGGTGACCGCCAGGAGGCGATCCAGCAGCTGACGAAGCTGGCGCAGTCGTACGACCTGGCCGCGACCCAGATGAGCAAGGCGGAAGCCCTTACGTTCCGGCCACCGCCGCCGGAGTTCGAGCCGACGCAAACCTCCGGTGACGTTGAGCGGTCGCGCTCTGGAGGGGGTTCCGGAGCAGCCCTGGGATCGAGTGGCAGTTCATCCGTTGCGCCATCGGGAACGGCTGACGCACCACGGCATGGTTCTGTCCCGATGCCTGGTCACCAGCCGTCGCAGGACCTGATTCTGTCTCGGGCGACAGGGCCGACTTTGCCTCAGGCCCCTATCGTCCCGAGTTGGGATGTGGGCGTGGACCTTGACCACCTGGCGACGCTGCCGAACAAGACATTGCCCCCGACTACTGCTGTTCCAGGCGGACCGACCCCAAGCAGTGCGGGCCTTCCGCCCAGTGGACCACTTCCGGCATTGCCGCTTCCGCCGCTCACTGGGGGACCGACCTCTGCGGGAGGCCCCCCGTCGATCACGCGGCCTCCCATCGGCATTGGCGGCAAGAGTGGCGGCATGGCTGCGCCGCCACGGGACACGGGAATCGTCGGCGGCAAAGCAATTTCCCCTGGTATTCCCGGTGCGGGGATCCCACGTGGCACGGTCATCGGCGCGGAGGGTGCGCAGCCCGGCGGCAGAGGCGGAATGATGGGCGGCGGTGGCCTTGGCGGCCCGCATGGTTCGGTGGCAGGCCGTCGGCTGGCGATGGAGCCGGGCGGGGTGGTCGGAGGCCGCCAGAACGGTATGAGCAGTCGGTCTGTGGCAGGTGGCCAGCCGTTCACCCAGGGCGGCTCGGGCCTGGTACGCGGAGGTTCCGGAGCCGGCACGATGGGCAACGGGGCGGCTGCCGCACCTGGAAAGCGGCGTGGCGGCCAAGGGGGCACCCGCCCCGATTATCTGGCTGAGGACGAAGAGACCTGGCAGGACGCCCGTAGTGTCGTTCCGCCAGTGATCGACTGAGCGGAACGGACGTTGCACGGGATGCGCATGCTCAAAGCGACCTCGGCCCTAGTGGGTCTTCTGCTGGCTGGGGTCACCGCGACCCCAGCTCATGCGCAGACCATTCGAGAGCAGCAGTGGCACCTCGACTCTATGAAGGCTGACGATATCTGGAAGGTCAGCACCGGCAAGGGAGTCACCGTCGCCGTGATCGATACGGGGGTGGGTCGCATCCCAGAACTTGAGGGCCAGGTACTTGAGGGCAGGGCCTTTCCTGCCAGCGATCCCAAGGGTGACGCACGCGACGACTACAACGGCCACGGTACGAGCATGGCTGCGATCATCGCTGGTACCGGCAAGCACCCGAGCGGTGATGGCGCCTACGGACTTGCCCCGGGAGTGAAGATCCTTCCGCTTCGGGTGCCCAACATGCTGGAGACGCAGTCCACTCCCTCTTGGGTTGAGGCCATCCGCTATGCGGCGGACTCCGAAGCGAAGATCATCAACATTTCTCTGGGGTATGCGGGTAAACCGGAGGGCGATCGTGAGCGGGCGCAAGCCGTGAAATATGCACTCTCGAAGGGGAAGCTGATCTTTGCGGCTGCCGGAAACGACGGGGACACCCTCAACGAGGTGGAGTATCCGGCTGCAACACCGGGAGTGGTAGGCGTTGGTGCGGTAGATCCCCATGGGGAGGCAACCAAAGAGTCGCAGCACGGCCCGCAGGTGGACATGTCTGCGCCCGGAATCGACATCGTCACGGCGTGCGCACGTAAGACGGGACTCTGTACCAGCCACGGAACCAGCGACGCCTCCGCCCTCGCCTCCGCCTCCGCCGCCCTCCTCTGGTCCGCGCACCCCGACTGGACCAACAACCAGGTTCTCCGGGTCCTGCTGAACACCGCCGGGAAGCCCGTCGACGGGGCCGGGCGGAACGACTACGTCGGGTACGGCGTCGTGCGGCCGAGGGT
>NZ_JBFRER010000280.1:0-2033 GCF_052114405.1 Streptomyces sp. M-16
ACCCTCGGCCGCACGACGCCGTACCCGACGTAGTCGTTCCGCCCGGCCCCGTCGACGGGCTTCCCGGCGGTGTTCAGCAGGACCCGGAGAACCTGGTTGTTGGTCCAGTCGGGGTGCGCGGACCAGAGGAGGGCGGCGGAGGCGGAGGCCAGGGCGGTTGCGTTACTGGTGCCGTGGCCGACGCAGACTTCCGTCTTGCTTAGGCAGGCACCGTAGATATCAACTCCGGGCGCGGACAGGTCCACCTGCGGGCCGTGCTCTGATTCCTTGGTGGCACCGCCGTCAGGGCCGATTCCCGCCACACCCACCACCCCTGGCGTCGCTGCCGGGTACTTAAGGTCATTGAGCGTTTCCCCATCATTTCCGACGCCCGCAAAGATCAACTTCCCCTTGGAGAGCGCATACTTCACTGCATCAATCCGCGCAGGGTCATCCTGATCGGCCGCCATGGAGATGTTGATGATCTTGGCATCGGAGTCCGCCGCGTAACGGATCGCCTGCGTCCAACCAGGGTTCGTCTGATCGTTTTCAATCGGAACGCGAATCGGAAGAATCTTCGCGCCTGGTGCCAGTCCGAATGCCCCGTCGCCGCTGGGGTGCTTTCCGGTCCCAGCGATGAGCGCAGCCATCGTCGTGCCGTGGTTGTCGTAGTCGGTGCGTTCATCACCTTCTTGCGCAGTGGCGAGATTCTTACCTGGAAGAACCTGCCCCTCCAGCTCAGAAACTCGCGCCACGCCACTGTCGATCACGGCCACGGTGACGCCCTTGCCAGTAGCGGTCTTCCAGATCTCATCAGCTTTCATGGCATCGAGATGCCACTGACGCTCGCGGATCGTCTGCGCATGAGCCGGGGTCGCGGCGATCCCGGCCAGCAGAAGACCCACCAGGGCCGAGGTCGCCTTGCGCATACGCATCCCGTGCAACATCCGTTCCGCTCAGTCGATCACTGGCGGAACGACACGGCGGTCGGCCTGCCAGGTCTCTTCGTCCTCGGCCAGGTAATCGGGACGTCCGCCCCCCTGGCTCCTTCGCCGCTCAGCCGGAGACGACGTACCAGCAATGCCCTGGTGAAGTCCGCTCCCAGTCATCCCTGGACCTGGTCCATTCCGGACTAGGCCCGATCCTCCCTGGGTGAATGACTGACCAGCCGTTGTCTGACGTCCACCAACAACGCCACCCGGCTCCATCGCCAGGCGGCGACCGACCGGGGAAGTGCCCCGGGGCCCCTGCGGGCTGCTGCCGACGCCAGCACCCATCGGACCACCCACCCCCCGACCACCAGGCTGCGCGCCTTCCGTGCCGATGACGGTGCCACGGGGAATACCAGCACCCGAAGGGCCGGCGGAAATGGGCCTTCCCCCTACGATGCCGGTGTCGCGAGGCGGTAGGCCGACCTGGCCACCAATGCCAGCCCCCGGCGGTCTCACGCTCGGCAGCGGTCTGACGCCCGGGCCAGGCGCGCCGGGCATCGGGGGCAGCGTCAAGGCCGGCGCAGGCGGCATGGAGACCGGGCCGCCCCCGCCCGGAAGGGCGGGCCCACCTCCGCCAGGCAGACCAGTGACGGGCGGCAAGGTCGTAACCGGAAGTGTCGCTGCGTGATCGAGGCCTACGGCGACCCCGCGATCGGGAGGCAGCAGTGTCGGGGCAAGCCCCGTCGACAAGTCGCCACCTGTAGAGGGATGGCGACCCGGCACCCCCACAGCTTGGTTCGTTGAGACATTGCCGTAGGAGGGGGGCGGAGCGGAGGAGGCGCCGCCCACCCCTGACGCGCTAGAGCTGCCGGTCGAGCGATCAACGCTCGTCAGAGGGGTGACACCTCTGGGCTCGAACACCTTCGGCGGCGGCGGGAACGTAGGGGCTTCCGCCTTGTTCAGCTGGGTCGCTGCCAGGTCGTACGACTGCGCCAGCTTCGTCAGCTGCTGGATCGCCTCCTGGCGGTCACCGTTCAGCTTCGAGTTCGCCGTACGGCCCAGCTGCTGGGCGTCCGGGTCGTTGTGGAACCGGTGCGCCGCCGCCAGATCCGCCGCCGCCGA
>NZ_JBFRER010000281.1:0-1927 GCF_052114405.1 Streptomyces sp. M-16
ACAGCTACTCGGCCCAGGTCGACATGACCACGGGTACCGAGCAGAAGAAGTTCGACGTGAACAAGAACGCCTGGACGCCGGTCGGCGAGAGCGCCGACGAGCAGGGCCGCGACTTCATGCTCATGGAAATCCGCACCACCAAGTAGCAGCGGAGCCGCCCACGCTAGGCATCCGGCGCCTCATGTCGGCGCCCATGCCGGGCGACGGGCCCGTTGCAAGGCGCCCGTACCGCCTGTCTGGCACCACTCCCTTGAACCCGTCGGCCGAGTGGCCGAACCGCGTTGCGGGCGTCCGCGAGGCCATGCCCGCGCACCCGCGCTCTGCCTGCGAAGGGAACTCGCATGTCCGCACTCCGTCCGCGCACCGCGCGGATCTCCAGCTGCCTGCTGGCCACCTCCGCCGTGCTGTCGGCGGGCCTGATGTCGGCGACCCCCGCCGCCGCGGCCTCCGGCCCCGAGGCCGCCACCGGCACGCAACCCTACGCTGTCCGGCTCAACCTCGGCGACGAGACCAACTCCCGTGCCTGCAGCGGCACTCTGGTCGACCGCTTCTGGGTCCTCACCGCCGCGAGCTGCTTCGCCACGATCCCCGGTACCCCGGTCCCGGCCGGCAAGCCGGCCCTGAAGACCACCGCGACGCTCAGCGACGGCAAGGCGGTCGAGGTCATCGAGATCGCGCCGCGCACCGACCGGGACGCTGCCCTCGTACGACTTGCCACCGCGGTCACCGGAATCGCGCCCGCCCCCCTCGCGACCGCCGCCCCGTCGGCCGGTACCGACCTGACCGCGGCCGGATTCGGCCGTACGAAGTCCGAGTGGSTGCCGGACAAGCTCCACACCGSCACCTTCACCSTCAACTCCRCSACRTCCACGACGCTCTCCCTCACCGGYAAGGGCACSGACGTSCTCTGCAAGGGCGACACCGGYGGACCRCTCCTGAACTCCGCGGGCCAGATCGTCGCCGTCAACTCCCGCTCCTGGCAGGGCGGCTGCCTCGGCACCCCCGCGACCGAGACCCGCACGGGCGCCACCTCCACCCGCACCGACGACCTCGCCGGCTGGCTGCGGGACGTCCGCTTCACCACCGCCTCGATCCAGAACGCGCTGAGCAACCGCTGCGCGTACGTCGGTTGGCGCACCCCCGACAACGGCGCCCAGGCCCAGCAGGTCGACTGCGATCCGCAGTACGCCGACCAGCTCTGGAAGCTGGAGCCGGTCCCGGGCGGCTACCAGATCCGCAACCAGTTCAACAACCGCTGCCTCCTGGTCTCGTGGCGCACCCCTGAGGACGGCGCGCCCGTGACGCAGTACGACTGCCACCCGGAGTACGCCGACCAGGTGTGGAAGCTGGAGCCGGTCGCCGGTGGCGGCTACTCCATCCGGAACTCGCTGACCGACAAGTGCATGTACGTCTCATGGCGCACGCCGGAGTGGGGCGCGCCCCTGACGCAGGTCGGCTGCGACTCCCGGTATGTCGACCAGGTCTGGAAGATCTGAACGGCCTGACCAACCGAAAGAAATGGAGGCTGCCCTCGGCGCCCCGCCGAGGGCAACCTCCATTTTTCGTCTTCACCGTGCGCAATGAAACCTTCGGGACGACCCGGCAGTGCAATCTGTCAGTTGTCACCGACTTGAAGCCGCTATCAAGCAAGGACGGGAATAGCAGCCAATGAAGGCACACAAGAAAATGCTCCGCGCTGTTGGCGCGGCCCTGGGCGCGGGCGCCCTGGCATGGATCGCGGTCGGTGGCGGAATCTCCGGAGTTCCTGCCCGAGTGGACGCCTCGGCGATGGGTTCCGTCGCGGACGAGGGCCCTGGTTACGCGATCGAGGACTTCGGTTATCCGAACGCCGACAAGATCCTGGCGGAGCGGGGCATCACCCTGAAGCGAGGTGATGGGCACATCGTGCTGGCGGACTGTGCGAGCG
>NZ_JBFRER010000282.1:0-1919 GCF_052114405.1 Streptomyces sp. M-16
ACCCGCCGCCGGCCCGCCCGCCGTCGGCCCCGCCGCCGACCCCTACGCCGCCGCGCGGGCCCGGGTCACGGGGCTGCTCGCCGCGGACCGGCTGCCGCCCGTGGCCCCGTACTACACGCTCGCCACCGCCCCCGGCTACCTCCCCGGGATCCTGGCCCGCCACCGGCTCGCCCCCGACGGGACCCCGCTCCCCGGGACCGGCGCCCGTGCGGCGGGGGAGTCCTCCGGGGCGCGCCGCTGGCTCCGCGCCCACCTGCGCGAGGCCGCCCGGGGCGCCTACCGGCACGGCGTCCAGCGGGTGGCCCCGGTGATCCGACGGCTGGGCGAGCTGTGAGGGTCCTCGCGGTGATCCCGGCCCGCGGCGGGTCCAAAGGGGTGCCCGGCAAGAACACCGCACCCGTGGGCGGGATCCCGCTCGTCGCCCGCGCCGTGCGGGCCTGCCGGGCCGCGCCCACCGTCACCGACGTGGTGGTCTCCACCGACTCCCCGGCCGTCGCGGCGGCCGCCCGCGCCGCGGGAGCCGCGGTGCTCACCCGGCCCGCGGCCCTCGCCGGGGACACCGCGAGCAGCGAGGCGGCCCTGCTGCACGCCCTGGACTCCTTCGAGGAACTGCACTCCCTCACCGTGGACGTGCTCCTGCTGGTCCAGTGCACCAGCCCCTTCCTGACCCCCTCGGACGTCGAGTCGGTGGCCGCGGCCGTGGCCTCGGGCGCCGCCGACACCGCCCTGACCGCCGCCCCCTTCCACGGCTTCCTGTGGCGGACGGCACCCGACGGCCGCGGAGCCGGGGTCAACCACGAGGCGGCGTACCGGCCCCGCCGGCAGGACCGCCCCGCCGAACTGCTGGAGACCGGCGCCGCCTACGCCATGGACGCGGCCGGCTTCCGCACCGCCCGGCACCGCTTCTTCGGCCGGACCCTGCCCGTGCCGGCCGACCCGGCGCGGGTCCTGGAGGTCGACGACCCGCACGACCTCGCCCGCGCCCGCCTCCTGGCACCCCTCCTCGACGCCCCCCACGCACCGGACCCCGCCCCCACCGATCGAAGGACACCCCCTGCCATGACCGTCGCCACCCCCAACACCCGTCAGCGCAGCTTCGGTTCGCGCATCGCGGGCCCCGGCCACCCGGTCTACGTCGTCGGCGAGATCGGCATCAACCACAACGGCGACCTCGGCACCGCCTTCGCCCTCGTCGACGCCGCCGCCGACGCGGGCTGCGACGCCGTCAAGTTCCAGAAGCGCACCCCGGAGATCTGCACCCCGCGCGACCAGTGGGACGTCGAGCGCGACACCCCCTGGGGCCGGATGACGTACATCGACTACCGCCACCGCGTCGAGTTCGGCGAGGCCGACTACCTGGCCATCGACGAGCACTGCGCCCGCCGCGGCATCGCCTGGTTCGCCTCCCCCTGGGACACCGAGGCCGTCGCCTTCCTGGAGAAGTTCGACCTGCCCGCCCACAAGGTGGCCTCCGCCTCCCTCACCGACGACGAACTCCTGCGCGCCCTGCGCGCCACCGGCCGCACCGTCGTCCTGTCCACGGGCATGTCCACCCCCAAGCAGATCCGGCACGCCGTCGAGGTCCTCGGCAGCGACAACATCCTTCTCTGCCACGCCACTTCGACGTACCCGGCCAAGGCGGAGGAGCTCAACCTGCGCGTCATCAACACCCTCCAGGAGGAGTACCCGAACGTCCCGRTCGGCTACTCCGGCCACGAGACCGGCCTGCAGACCACSSTSGCCGCCGTCGCCMTSGGCGCCWSCKYCGTSGAGCGGCACATCACCCTCGACCGCGCCATGTGGGGCTCCGACCAGGCCGCCTCCGTCGAACCCGGCGGCCTCGCCCGCCTCGTGCGCGACATCCGCACCATCGAGACCGCCCTCGGCGACGGCGTCAAGAAGGTCTACGCGTCCGAGCT
>NZ_JBFRER010000283.1:0-1905 GCF_052114405.1 Streptomyces sp. M-16
GAGGAGGCCGCGTCCCCGGGCCTGGTCAACTCGACCGCGTACCGCCAGCTGGTCTCCCGCAACGGTGCCGGGATGAAGCAGGGCGACAACGTCCTGATCTGGGGCGCCAGCGGCGGCCTCGGCTCCTACGCCACCCAGCTGGCCCTGGCGGGCGGCGCCAACCCGATCTGCGTCGTCTCCAGCCCCGAGAAGGCCGACATCTGCCGGGCCATGGGCGCCGAGGCGGTCATCGACCGCAACGCCGAGGGCTACAAGTTCTGGAAGGACGAGCACACCCAGGACCCCAGGGAGTGGAAGCGCTTCGGCAAGCGCATCCGCGAGCTGACCGGCGGCGAGGACGTGGACATCGTCTTCGAGCACCCGGGCCGCGAGACCTTCGGGGCCTCGGTGTACGTCACCCGCAAGGGCGGCACCATCRYCACCTGCGCCTCCACCTCCGGCTWCATGCACGAGTACGACAACCGCTACCTGTGGATGTCSCTSAAGMRGATCATCGGCTCGCACTTCGCCAACTACCGCGARGCCTGGGAGGCCAACCGCCTSRTCRCCAAGGGCARGATCCACCCCACCCTCTCCAAGGTCTACYCSCTGGARGASACCGGSCAGGCMKCCTACGACGTCCACCGCAACCTSCACCAGGGCAAGGTCGGCGTCCTCGCCCTCGCCCCCGAGGAGGGCCTGGGCATCCGCGACCACGAGCTGCGCGCCCAGCACCTCGACGCCATCAACCGCTTCCGCGACGGCCGTACGCTGCCGGAAACAGGATGACGGGTACGAGAGCCGCCGGGGCCGCCTTCCCCGGCGGCCAGGTGGCCCTCGCCCACGACGACGAGCTCCCCCCGGGCGGTGAGCTGCGCGCCCTGCTGGAGGACGTCCTCGCGGAGGTGCGCGGCGCCTGCCCGCCGCTGGGCCACCACCCACCCGCCGTGGTGAGCGGCGCCCACGTCGTCGACCCGCCGTTCTACGGCAGCGGCGACATCGGGCGGATCGCCGTGTGCGCCACCGTCAACGAACTCGCCGCCGCCGGCGCCCGGCCCCTGGCCCTGACCCTGTCGGCGGTCGTCGAGGCGGGCCTGCCGCTGGAGCGACTGCACCGGCTGGCCCGCTCCGTGCGCGACGCGGCCCGCGAGGCCGACGTGGTGATCGCCGACGTGGACGTCCGGGTCGTCCGGGCCGGCGAGGCGGACCAGGTCTACCTGCACACCACCGGGATCGGCGCCTTCCACGGCGCCCCGCTGCGCACCCGCGACGCCCGCCCCGGGGACCGCGTCGTCCTCAGCTCCCCGCTCGGCGGACACGGCGCCCACCTCCTGTCCGTCCGCCGGGGCCTCGGGTTCGAGAGCCTGGTGCCCAGCGGCTGCGCGCCGCTGGCCGGACTGCTGGAGCGGGCCCGCGCGGCCGGGTCCGGCGACGGGATCCGGGCCGTACGCACCGTGTCGCGCGGCGGCCTGGCCGCCGCGCTGCACGCGTACGCCCGCGAACTGGGCCACACCCWGCGCGTCGAGGAGAGCGCGCTGCCCGTGCAGTACGAGGCCCGGATGGCGCTGGAGGCCATGGCCGTCGACCCGCTGCACGCCTCCAGCGAGAGCTGCCTGTGCCTGCTCGTCGGGCCGGACGCGGTGGCCGGTGTCCTGGCCGCGCTGCGCAGCCACCCGTACGGGCGGTTCGCGGCCGAGATCGGCGCGGTCGTCGCGGACGGCGCCACTGCGGTCGAGCTGGTGCGCGACCAGGGCCGCGCCGTGCCCGTCACACCCGAACCGGCGGCCTTCCCCCGGCTGGCGTGAGCCCTGCCGGGGCCGCCGGAGCGGGAGCCGCGGCGGGAGCCGTCGCCTTCGCCGGACCGGCGGGGGCGGCCGGGGCGGCCGGGGCGGCCGGGGCGGCGGGCCGGAAGCCGCGCAGCAGCAC
>NZ_JBFRER010000284.1:0-1905 GCF_052114405.1 Streptomyces sp. M-16
TCGCGGCGCTGTCGGCGGCTGCGGCCGCGCTGCGTGCCTGGGCCGCGGCGGTGCGGGCGACCAGGGCGGCGTCCTTGGCGGCCTGCGCCTGGGAGGCGTCCTTGGAAGCGGCGATGGCCGCGTTGTAGGCCTGGGCGGCGGCGGAGCCCGCGTTGGCGGCGGCCTGACCCGCGGCGGTGGCGGCGTAGGCGGCGCGCCGCGAAGCCTGGATGGCGGCGTGGGAGGCGACGGTGGCGACGCGGGCCGCGTCGGCGGCGCCGGAGGCGGCCTCGCTCGCCTTGCGGGCCGCCCTACCGGACTTGATCACGTCCTCTTGCGCAGCCTGGGCCTCGGCGGCGGCCTTCTCGGCCGCGTCCTTGGCCTTGGCGGCGGCCTCGACGGCACGGGCCGCGGCCTCCTCGGCCTGCTTGGTCATCGCGTCGGCCTTCTTGCCCTCGCGCTGGACGACCGCGACCAGTTCCTGGATCTTCATGGCCTCCTGATCGCGGGCCCGCGCGATGTGCTGGCCGGTCTCCAGGAACCAGTCGACGTCCTTCGCGGTCCCGGAGAGCGCCCGGGTCGCGTACTTCTGCACCTCGGGGCCCGCCTGAAAGGAGAGCTTGGAGACCTCGACCCACATGTCCTCCAGGCGGGCGGTGTACTGGCCGTCCAGCAGGAACGTCTCCAGCGCTGTCTGGGAACCGTCGTTCAGGGCGGTGTTCCCGACGCGGTTGACCGCCTTGCCGCCCACGGCCATCACCGTGCTCGTGGCGACCCGCAGGTCCTCCATGATGGCGCCCTTGAAGCCGCCGGCCAGATAGGCGGCGATGGCGGAGTCACCGCCGCTGATCGCGGCGGAGGCCTCGCGCCGGCTCCCCTTACCGCCGCCGGCGAGCGAGCTGATGATCGCAACGCGGTTGTCCTCGGCGGTCTCGGAAGCCAGGCTCGTGGCCAGGAAGCTCTGGACGTCTGCGTCGGTGCCGGTCAGGGCCGCCGCGGCGGCGGCCCGGACGGCCCTGCCTCCCAGCAGCCACGCCTTGACGACCTTGGCCCGGTCGGTGTCGGGGAGAYGGAACGGGTCGCCATCGGCGCCGTCCGGCGGAGGAACCGTGGCGGCCAGGGCGGCCACGGGGTTGAGAACGAGACTCGATGCGGTGACGGCAACCGTGGTGGCGGCAACGGCAGCGAGAACCCGACGCCGGCTCCAATAGATGGTGTCCAAAACGGCCCCTTCGCTATCGGCGCCCGATGGCGCACGTTTTCCATCGCCAAGGCAGGGGTGTGCCCGACGAGTTCCGAGAGCTTTGCTCCGCGACCCTATGCAGCGAACGACTGATTGACTACTCATCAAATTGCCAAAAAGTGCCGGTTCGTTGGCACGGCCGCATCATTGAATCACGCATTCCGTACGCGCTCGGTAGGCCTGAAGACGGCCTTCGCGCATGAATCCATGATTCCGCAGTCGCGGCACCCAATAAGTGAAGTGACGCAAGTCACCCGACGGCCGCTCTGGAGTGCCACGTTCCGCGCGCTAAAAGATCATCAAGTTTCTTTGTGGGAGCTTGAGTTGCCAGCCCGGTGTTCAGCTATGCTCCCGGTCGGAAGTGGGGGGACTTCCGGGGGATGCACGTCTGTCGACGATCATGTCGCCCATTCGGAATGAGGCCTCCACATTCGTCTTGACAGCCGTTCCGGGCCTCTGTCCGGAACCAATGACGGGGGCAGTGATGAAGGCACGGAGTGCGGTATTCCGCACTGTCGGCGCAGCTCTGGGGGTGGGTGCCCTGGCGTGGCTCGCGGTCGCGGGCGGAGTCGCCGGAACGGGCGCGCCGGTCGGCGCCTCGGCGATGGGTTCCGTCGCGGACGAGGGCCCTGGTTACGCGATCGAGGACTTCGGTTATCCGAACGCCGACAAGATCCTGGCGG
>NZ_JBFRER010000285.1:0-1860 GCF_052114405.1 Streptomyces sp. M-16
ATGTCGGTGCCGCGCACGAAGAGCTCGGCGACGGAGGTCAGGAAGCGTTGCAGGCCGCCTTCGTCACGGCGGAGCGAGCCGGTGGTGACCACCTCGGCACCGACCGCCTCCGCCGTCTCCTGGATCCCCATGGTGAGGACGGGGTGCGCGCTGGACTCGACGAAGGTGGCGAAGCCGTCTTCCAGGAGGACCTTGACGGTGTCCTCGAAGCGGACGGGCTGGCGCAGGTTGCGGTACCAGTACCCGGCATCGAGCACGGTCTCCGTGAGGAGGCCGCCTGTCACGGTCGAGTAGAACGGGATCTCCGCCTTACGCGGCACGACCGGCCCGAGAACATCCAGCAGCTCGGCCTCGATCCGCTCCACATGCGCCGAATGGGAGGCGTAATCGACCGGCACCTGACGGGCCCGGATCCCCTCCCCCACCGCCTCGGCGACGAACGCGGCCACCGCATCGGCATCCCCGGCCACGACCGTGCCCGACGGCCCGTTCACCGCAGCCACACCCAGCCGGCCCGCCCACGCCTCCAACCGCGCCTCAACCGCCGCCAACGGCAACGGAACCGACGCCATACCCCCCAGACCCGCCAGCTCACGCCCGATCACCTGCGCCCGCAACGCGACCACCCGCGCCGCATCCCCCAGGGACAACGCCCCCGACACGGCAGCCGCTGCGATCTCACCCTGCGAATGCCCGACCACCGCATCCGGCACCACACCCAGCGAACGCCACAGCTCGGCGAGCGAAACCATCACCGCCCACGTCACGGGCTGGACCACATCCACCCGCTCCAGCGAACGCCCCTCCCGCAACACCTCCACCACATCAAAATCCACGAACGGCGCCAAAGCATCAGCACACTCCCGCAACCGCCCCGCGAAAACAGGCGAGGAACCGAGCAGCTCCGCACCCATCCCCACCCACTGCGTCCCCTGACCCGGAAACACCAGCACCCGACGACCGGTCTCCACGTTCACGCCCTGGACGGTGGTGCCGCCGAGGACCACCCGGCGGTGTTCCAGCATCGAACGGCCCGTGACCAGGCTCCACGCCACGTCCAGCGCACGCGGCGCCCCCTCCCGCTCGATGTGGGAGCGCAGGCGTTCGGCCTGGGCGTGGAGGGCGGTTTCGGAGCGGGCGGTCAGGACCAGCGGAACGACCGGCAGCTCACGCGTACCCTCCACCGGCTCCTCCACCGGGGCCGGGGCCTGCTCCAGGATCACGTGCGCGTTCGTCCCGCTCACACCGAAGGACGACACCCCCGCACGCCGCACCCGCCCCACCTCAGGCCACACACGCTCCTCGGCCAACAGCTCGACCGCACCCGCCTCCCAGTCCACCTSSGAAGACGGAACACCCACATGCAACGTCCTCGGCAGCACACCGTGCTCCAGCGCCATCACCATCTTGATGACACCACCCACACCCGCAGCCGCCTGCGCATGCCCGATGTTCGACTTCAACGACCCCAACCACAAAGGCCGACCAGCCGGACGCTGCCCATACGTGGCCAGCAACGCCTGCGCCTCGATCGGATCACCCAAACGCGTACCCGTCCCGTGCGCCTCCACCACATCCACATCAGCGACCCCGAGCCCCGCGCTCTCCAACGCCGCCCGGATCACCCGCTGCTGCGACGGACCGTTCGGCGCCGTCAGACCATTGCTCGCACCGTCCTGGTTCACCGCCGAACCACGCACCACCGCCAGCACCCGATGACCCCGCGCCACCGCGTCCGACAACCGCTCCACCAGCAGCATCCCCACACCCTCGGCCCAGCCCGTACCGTCCGCCGCGTCCGAGAACGCCTTGCACCGGCCGTCCACCGCCAGCCCCCGCTGCTGCGAAAACTCCACGAAG
>NZ_JBFRER010000286.1:0-1827 GCF_052114405.1 Streptomyces sp. M-16
ACCCCACACCCTCACCACCACACTCACCACCCTCCACACCACCACCAACCACCCCATCAACTGGAACACCCTCTACCACCCCCACACCCCCACCACCCCCCTCCCCACCTACCCCTTCCAACGCCAACGCCACTGGATCAACACCCCGGCAGTGAAGGGGGACGCCTCCGACTTCGGTCTCGGCGCCGCCGATCATCCGCTGCTGAGTGCGGACCTACAGCTCGGGGACGGACAGGGGCACCTCTTCACCGGCCTGCTGTCGTTGCGGAGCCACCCCTGGCTGGCCGACCACGCGGTGCACGGCACGGCCGTGCTGCCCGGTACCGCCTACGTCGATCTGGCGCTGTGCGCGGGGGCCCGTACCGGGCACACCCTCGTGGAGGAGCTGACCCTCGAAGCGCCGCTCGTCGTCCCCGAAGACTCCTCCGTACAGCTCCAGTTGCTGCTCGGCGAGCCCGACGACGCGGGGCGGTGCCGGCTGACCGTCCACTCCCGGCCCTCCGTAGCGGCCGGGACCGAAGGGACCGACGGAATCGACGGCTCCCCCTGGACCCGGCACGCGGTCGGTGCCCTGCTCCGCCCGGAGGACGAGGAGCCGAACGGCTCCGCCGCCCCCGCCACCTGGCCCCCCGCCGGAGCGACGCCGGTGCGCGCCGAGGAGGTGTACGAGCTGCTGGACGCCCGGGGTCAGGATTACGGGCCCGGATTCCGCGGCCTGAAGGCCGTGTGGTGGTTCGGCGGGGAGCTGTTCGCCGAGGTGGAGCTGCCCGAGGCGCTGCGCGGTGACGACGCCCTGTTCGCCGTGCACCCGGCGCTCTTGGACGCCGCCCTGCACCCCCTGGGCCTGCGGGGCGGGAACGGCGGTGCGGACGACGGCGAGGGCAGTGCCGCGCTGCGGCTGCCGTTCGCGTGGAACGGGGTACGGCTGCACGGGACGGGCGTGACGTCCGTCCGGGTGCGGATCTCTCCGCTGCCGACGGGATCCGTCGCCCTGGAGCTCACGGACACCTCGGGCGCTCCGGTCGTCACGGTCGGGTCGCTGGCCCTGCGTCCGTTCGACGCGCGGCAGTTGCGCTCGGCCGCCGGTTCGCACCGGGATTCCCTGTTCGAGGTGGAGTGGGTGCCCGTCCCCTCGGACGGGCTGCGGCCGCAGGACGTTCCGGAGGGCGTCGTCGCGTCCTTCGGCTCCGAGGCGGAGCCGGGTGAGGACGCCGTCGCTCTGGCGCACCGTACCGCTCAGGACGCGCTGACGGCCGTGCAGCGGTGGATCGCGGAGGACCGGGCGGACGGCGCGCGGCTGGTGTGCGTGACGCGCCGGGCCGTGGCGGCCCGTCCGGGTGACGGTGTCGAGGGGCTCGGAGCCTCGACGGTGTGGGGTCTGGTGCGTTCGGCGCAGGCCGAGCACCCCGGCCGGTTCGTCCTCCTCGACGTCGACGGCGGCATCGACGCCGGGTCCGACGGTCCGGCCCCCGAGGTCCTCCGTGCCGCCCTCAGTACCGGCGAGCAGCAACTCGCGCTGCGGGACGGGAAGTTCCTCACGCCACGGCTGGTGCGCGCCGCCCTCGCCGAGGCGGCGCCGGACGCCCCGCTCTTCGATCCCGAGGGGACGGTGCTGATCACCGGGGGCACCGGCACCCTCGGCGCCCTCCTCGCCCGCCACCTCGTCACCGAACACGGTGTACGCCACCTCCTCCTCACCAGCCGACGCGGCCCCACCGCCGAAGGCGCCGACACCCTCACCAACGAACTCACCACACTCGGCGCCCACACCACCATCACCGCCTGCGACGTCTCCGACCACCAAGCACTCACCCACCTCCTCGACAC
>NZ_JBFRER010000287.1:0-1801 GCF_052114405.1 Streptomyces sp. M-16
TCCACGCGCACCGGGACCCTCTTGTGATCACCCTCCCAACACGCGTTCCGGTGCATCCGCGGGCGCTTGCCATAGACGTCATACCGACGCCGGGCCCCCTCACCACCCTTCAACCCAGCCCGCTCCCCCGCCGACAAGTCCTGCCGCACGGCACGCTGCAGAGCACGAAGAGAAGGCACCGAGTCCACGACACCAGCCTTCACCGCCTCGGCGACCAGCTCACGATGGACCGCGGCCACGTTCCCGCCCCACACCGCCAGACGCGCGCGGACATCCGCACTCACACCGGCCCGAGCCAGCGTCCGGGCCGACAGACGCCCCTCACGCCGGGCCACCGACAACCAGCTCCACACCGTCCGCTCGGACACGTCCAAAGCCGAAGCAGTCAACCGCACGTGTACAGAACCGAGTTCACCGCGACCATCGAGGGCCATCAGGCGCGTGACCGCCGCCTCCCGCCCGACGACGGCCGGCGCCACCCAGTCAGCGAAGCCACCGGGACCGTCTTCAACCATCAGCCCCTCCCGCAGACGCCCATCCCCGCCCCGGAACGCTGTCCACGACCACGCACCCCACACCGACACGCCGAACCGCATCCCACCAACGAGTGACGACCCCAGCGAGCCGAGCAGTCAGGCCTGTGCTCTCCCGAGCGGGATCCAGCCCCCGAAGGGAGCTGCGGTCAGGGTCTGTTGAACCCTGGACAACCTAACTCTATATAGCTAGAATTCGGTTATGGACAGGCCATTCAAGGTCACGCAGGCAACGCTCGACGTGATGGAGGCCCTGCTCGTATCCGAGGAGGGCGTCCACGGGTACGCCATCGCACAGGCCGCCAAGAAGCCCACCGGCAGCGTCTACCCGATCCTCGCCCGCCTGGAATCAGCGGGATGGCTGGAGAGCAGTTGGGAGACCGCAGAACAAACCCCCGGAGTGCCGCGCAAGCGCTTCTACCGGCTCACCCCGAACGGCACCGCCGGAGTCCGTGAAGTACTGCTCGAACGACGTGGCGCACTCCCCTCACCCCCCGCACGGGCAAACCCCCTGCGCAGCCCCGGATGGGGAATCGCGTGATAGATCTCCTGCGCTACATCGCCCCACTCATCGCCGGGCTCCTCGTCAACGAAGCAGTCGACATCAGCCCGTGGCTGGCCCGCAGAACCATCCGATGGGCAGCCCACCGCATCCCCGACGCAGAACCGGCACTGCGCTACGAAGAGGAATGGACCGCGCTCCTCGACCAGCGCCCCGGCAAGCTCCTCAAGCTGACCTACGCCCTCACGTTCCTCATCCCCGCCCTCCGGATGCGGCGCGAGGCCCTCGGACGAACCTCATGGCCCCGCCGGCTCGCCCACGCGCACACAGACTTCTGGACCGGCCCCAAAATGATGCGCGGCTGGCTCCTCTTCCCCCTGGGCATGGCCAGCCTGATGTGGTCTGAACGCATCCCGCCCACTGCGGACAACAACACCCTGTACCTCGCCGTCGCCATACCCGGAAGCATCGCGATGACCTATCTCACAGCAGGCATGATCACCTACAAGCGCTTCCTACGACGCCAGGCAGYCCTCGCCGCCACAGGCGATACGCAGGCCCACGAACACCTCGACCGGTGGCACGGAACCAGGCACTGCCCCGAACACCGCTAACCACCCACCCCACACACGCGACAGCAGACCTTCAGCGGGAAACGACACCGGCCTTCAGCAGAAGAACGACACCCCGCAACCCGCCCACCAGCAAAAACACCTACTGAAAGCCCTGTCGCCAACCACTGAAAATCACACGTCGCGCATCATCT
>NZ_JBFRER010000288.1:0-1784 GCF_052114405.1 Streptomyces sp. M-16
CCGACACGCTGTTCGGCGGGGCCGGGGCCGGGGCCGAGGTGCCCGCCGGCGCGCCCGCCGCCGTCGGCACCGGCCCGCGCCCCGTGGCGGGGTCCGACGCCGAGCCGCCCAAGACCGCCGGGGGCACCGGCACCGGATGGGGCCCCGACATGGGCGCGCCCGCCACCTTCGTGCTGCTGCGGCACGGCGAGACCGCCCTCACCCCGCAGAAGCGCTTCTCCGGCAGCGGCGGCACCGACCCGGAGCTGTCCCCGGCCGGCCGCCGCCAGGCCGCGGCCGTCGCCGAGGCGCTGGCCGCGCGGGGCACCGTACAGGCCGTCGTCAGCTCCCCGCTGCGCCGCTGCCGGGAGACCGCCCAGGCCGTCGCCGACCGCCTCGGGCTGCCGGTCGCGGTCGAGGAGGGCCTGCGCGAGACGGACTTCGGGGCCTGGGAGGGCCTGACCTTCGCCGAGGTGCGCGAGCGCTTCCCGGACGACCTCCAGGCCTGGCTGGACTCCCCGAAGGCGGCCCCGACCGGCGGCGGCGAGAGCTTCACGGCCGTCACCCGCCGCGTCTCGGCGGCCCGCGACCGGCTGCTGTCCGCCCACGCGGGCCGCACCGTGCTGCTGGTGACCCACGTGACCCCGGTCAAGACGCTCGTCCGCCTCGCGCTGGGCGCGCCGCCGGAGTCCCTGTTCAAGATGGAGCTGTCCGCGGCCTCCCTGTCGGCGGTCGCCTACTACGCCGACGGCAACGCCTCGGTCCGCCTCCTGAACGACACCTCGCACCTGCGGTAGCGGTGCGGAACGCGAGGCCCCCGCCCACCGGGCGGGGGCCTCGCGCCGTGTCCGGACGGTGGCGCCGTGACGGTCGTCAGGCCGCGCAGGCTCCGGAGGAGCCCCAGAGCAGGAACTCGTCGCCGGCGGTGGTGTCCTCGACGAGGACCGCGTACCTGGCGTAGGGCCAGTCCGCCGTTTCCGCGGACGCGGCGGCCAGATCCCCGCAGGACTGCCGCGCCGCCTTCCGCGCCCAGTCGTCGCGGGTGGCGCCGTCCCACGCGGGCTTGGTCGCCCACACGTACATCACCCGGTTCCCGGGGTCGAACCCGACGCTCAGGTTGTCGTGGCCGAGCCGGTGGTAGCCGTCGTCGGGGTGGCCGGCGTTCCACGCCCGGATGACCGACGTGGCGATCCGGTCGGCGATGCGGATCTCGTCCGGGTCGCGGGAGGGCACCTGCGCGGCGGCGAGGCCGCCCGCGTCGGGGGACCAGCCGGCCGCCCGGCCCGCCTGGCCCGCCCGGGGGGCGGGGGTGCGGTCGGTCACGGAGGTCGAGCAGGCGGTGTTGGCGCGGAAGTCGTCGGACCAGACGACGGCGGGCCCTCCCCTGTGCCCGGTGTCGACGATCACGTAGGTGCGGTACGGGAGGTCCGGGTAGGCGGTGCGGAGGTCCCGCAGCCCCAGGCAGGCGGTCCTGGCGACCTCGTGGACCGCCCCGAAGTCGAGTTCCCGTCCGCCGGAGGTGATGTACACCTCCCCCCGGGGCTGGTGGAAGCTGAGGGAAAAGTCCTGGTCGGGGTAGGTGGCGGCGTCGATCCAGGCTCCGGTCCCCATGGCCGGACGGGCGTCGTTCTCGGCCGGCGTCTGTGCGGCGCGGGCCTGTCGCCAGGTCGCGAGGGTCGGCGCGGTGTCCGTGGTTCCGTCGCCCGCGGCCGACGGGCTGCCGCTGCCGGCGGGGACGGGCGCGGCCGGGGTGCCGGTCGTACGCGCCGACCCGGCGGGCGTGGCGGCGGCCCCGGCCGCAGGAC
>NZ_JBFRER010000289.1:0-1740 GCF_052114405.1 Streptomyces sp. M-16
ACCCCACACCCTCACCACCACACTCACCACCCTCCACACCACCACCAACCACCCCATCAACTGGAACACCCTCTACCACCCCCACACCCCCACCACCCCCCTCCCCACCTACCCCTTCCAACGCCAACGCCACTGGATCAACACCCCGGTGACGGTGGGGAACCTGGGGTCGGCCGGGCTCTCCGCAGCCGAACATCCGCTGCTGGGTGCGGCCGTGGAGCTCGCCGGTGAGGAAGGCCACCTCTTCACCGGGCGGCTGACGCCGACGACGCAGCCGTGGCTCGCCGACCACGCCGTACTCGGCACCCCGCTCCTCCCCGGCACGGCGATGCTGGAGCTGGCACTCGTAGCGGGCTCACGACTGGACTCACCCGTGGTGCGGGACCTGGCCCTGGAGGCGCCGCTGGCACTGCCGGACGACGTGTCGGTGGACATCCAGCTCAGGGTGGGGAGCGCCGACACCGAGGGGGCGCGGCCGGTGCGGCTGTACTCCCGGCGCGAGGGCGCCTCCACATGGTCCCGGCACGCCAGTGGCACCCTCGCCCCCGCGACCCGAAGCGCCGCGGGCGAGGGCATCGGGGCCGCGTGGCCGCCCGTGGGCGCGGTGGCCGTCGACCTCGACGGGGCGTACGAGCGCCTGGCCGATCACGGCTACGCGTACGGGCCCGCGTTCCAGGGGCTGCGCGCCGCGTGGCGGCTCGGTGACGAGACCTTCGTGGAGCTCTCCCTTCCCGAGGAGGCAGGGTCCGGCGACTTCGCGTTGCACCCGGCACTGCTCGACTCCGCCCTGCACACCATCGCTCTGGCGGACCTCGGAGCGGATCGCGGGACGCCGCTGATCCGGCTCCCCTTCGTCTGGTCCGATGTCGTCCTGCACGGCAGCGGCGCCACGCTCCTGCGGGCCCGGCTGACTCCGGCCGGGGACGACGACGTGGTGCTGACGGTGACCGACGGGTCCGGCCGGCCGGTGCTGTCCGCCGCGTCACTGACGGTGCGGGGCGTGGATGCCGGTGCCCTCAGGGCCAGTCACGGGCCGCAGGATTGCCTGTTCCGCCTGGAGTGGTCGGTGGCGGCCGCCCCGGCCCCCGAGGCGGCTCCTGCCTCCGCGTCCCCGATCTCGGTGCACCGCGTGGCGGCGACCGTCGGGGCGGGCGGGCCGGAGGAGCTCCGGTCGGTGCTCGGCGAGGCGCTCGGTGCGGTCCACGACCACCTCGCCACTGACGACCCGGAGCAGCTGCTGGTCGTGGTCACCAGGAACGCGACCACGGCGGAAGCGGTCGACCCGGTGGCCGCCGCGGTGTGGGGTCTGGTGCGTTCTGCCCAGGCCGAGCACCCCGGCCGGTTCGTCCTCCTCGACATCGACGGCGACCGCGACGACGAGCCCTCCCCCGAAGTCCTGCACAGCGCCGTCACCACCGGCGAGCCCCAACTCTCCCTGCGGGGCGGCCGGCTGCTGGTGCCCCGCCTGACGAAGGCCGGGAACGTCGAGGGCCCGGTCCCGGCCCTGGACCCCGAGGGGACGGTGCTGATCACCGGGGGCACCGGCACCCTCGGCGCCCTCCTCGCCCGCCACCTCGTCACCGAACACGGCGTACGCCACCTCCTCCTCACCAGCCGACGCGGCCCCACCGCCGAAGGCGCCGACACCCTCACCAACGAACTCACCACACTCGGCGCCCACACCACCATCACCGCCTGCGACGTCTCCGACCACCAAGCACTCACCCACCTCCTCGACAC
>NZ_JBFRER010000290.1:0-1700 GCF_052114405.1 Streptomyces sp. M-16
GCCACGCCCTGGCACAGCAGCCGGTCGCAGTCGCCCTCCCGGCCGGCCTCGCCGAGGGCGGCGGCGGCCGCGGCGAGCCGCTCGGGCGGGAGCGAGGCCGCCTCCCACAGCAGGGTGGCCCAGTCGGCGGACAGCCCGGCGCGGGCGAGTTCGGCGGCGAGCGCGGGCAGCCGCCCCGCGGGCCACGCGGCGGCCTCGCAGAGCAGGGCGTGCGCTTCCCCGGTACGGCCCTGCTCCCGTAGGGCCAGCAACTCGGCGACGAAGTCGCGCCGCACGGTCCCGGCGCTGGGGTGCGCCCGGTCGGCGGGCTCGAACGGGCCGCGTTCCGGGACCCGTTGACCAGGGCCGGCCGGGTCGGGGGCGGCCGGGTCGGGGGCGGGCCGTGGGCCCTCGGGCCCCTCGGGCGCCTCCGCTCCGCGGGCGGGGGCTTCGGGGACCCCCGGTTCCGGCACGGGCCGGACGGGCGGGGCCGACGGGGAGGGCTCCGCGAGGGTGGCCCCGCCCGCGAACCGGGCGCCGCGCGGGGCGGGGAGGGGGGCCGTCGGGGTGGCCGGCACAGCGGCGGCCGGGGGTGCACCCGCGTACCGGGCCCCACCGGCCCGACGGGCTCCCCGCAGCCACCGCCCCCCACCCCTCCCGACCGGCACCGCCTCCGGCTCCGGCTCCGGCTCCGGCTCCGGCTCCGGCTCCGGCTCCGGCTCCGGCTGCCACCCCTGCCCGAGGCCCCCCTCCGGCCTCCCCCGCCACGCCCGGTCCGGGTCCAGATCCGGCCTCCCCCGCCACGCCCGGTCCGGGTCCAGATCCGGCCTCCCCCGCCACGCCCGGTCCGGGTCCAGATCCGGCCTCCCCCGCCACGCCCGGTCCGGGTCCGGCTGCGACCACGACTCCCGCTCCGGCCGCCACCCCCGCTCGGGGTCCCCCTCCTCCCGGTCCGGGAGCCGGTCGGGCTGGGGCGGGAGGGGCGGCTCGGGGGTCCGCTGCCACGCCCGGTCCGGGGCCGGGTCCGGCTGCCACTCCCGCTGCCTCGGGACGCCTGCCAGCGGCAGGGCCCGCAGGCGGGTGGTCAGGTCCGCGTGGCGTCCGGCGGCGCGGGCCGCGTCGTCGCGGGTCCAGGCGAGCTCCCGGGCCAGGGCGGCCGCCTCCCCCGGGTCGGCGGTGCCGCCGAGCCGGTCGGTCAGGCTGCGCAGCGCGGCCTCCGAGGCGGCCCACTGCCCGGCCGCGGCGTCGAGCTGGAGCCGCAGCTCCCGCTCCCCGCCCGGCATCGCGTCCCACGCGGCGACCGCGGCGGCCCGCAGCCCCGCCGCGTGGGCGGCCTCCCGGGCCCTGGTCTCCGGATCCTCCGGAAGGTCTCCGAGCAGCGACTCCAGTACGTCCCACGGCGGTATCGCGACCCCCTCCAGACAGGCCCGCACCCCACCCGGATCCCGCCGCAGGAACTCCCCGTACCAGCCCGCTCCGGGGTCCAGTCTCCGCGTCAAATCCCGCACGTATTCAGTGAGTTGCCCGATCACCAGCGCAGTCGGCGTCTCCATGACCGCATTGGATCCCACCCGTGTTACGGGCGGGCTACGGGAGTCTCAAAGCTTGACGGCGATCCCGCGCGCGGGATCGCCGGACCCCGGCGCGGCGAGGCCCGCCTCCCGCCCCCCACAGGGCCCCGGAGCTCCCCGGACCGGGCCGGCCGCCGCCTCCCCGAGGCC
>NZ_JBFRER010000291.1:0-1512 GCF_052114405.1 Streptomyces sp. M-16
TCCCACTGGTAGAGGGCGTAGGGGTCGGAGTTGTCGTCGGCGGCCCAGGAACCGGCCAGGATCAGGTACTGGCCGGCGGCGTTCTTGCGGATGTCACGGACCGCGAGGCCGCCGAGGTCCAGCTCGATCCCGGCGCCGAAGACGGGCTTGGAACCGCTGGAGAGGACCTCGTCGAAGTTGGTGACGGGCACGAGCAGCGCCTTGCCCCCGGGCACGGCCGGGGCCAGCGGGGCACGGAAGCCCAGGTAGGCGGTGGTCGTGGACCCCGGGGCGAACTCCAGCCCCTCCACGTTGAAACCGTCGATCTGCTTCGGCGCCTCGCCCGCGGCCGTCCCCGCCGCGAAGCCGTAGCGGTTGCCGTTCGCGGTGTCCCAGGCCACGAGGTCCTCGCGGAGCTTCTTGTACGAGCGCCCGTACGCCAGCTGGGTTCCGGAGCCGGAGCCGCTCACCGTGGTGGTGAAGACGGTGTTGCGGGGGGCCTTGTACTCGCCGTCCTTGTTGTTGCCGAGCGAGCCGGTCCAGTAGATGGTGTCGCCGACCCGGGTCGCGCCCTCGATGTCCACCTCCTTGGTGACGCCGAGCTGGGAGCTGAAGTCCCAGGTCCTGACGGGTGCGGCGGAGCGGGAACGGTCGTACAGGCGCAGCACGTTGTTCTCGTCGTCGGCGACCACCGTGTAGCCCCCGCCGACGTCCACGGCCGCCGAGGAGTCGGAGGCGCCGCTGAAGTAGCGGGCGTCCGCCGGGTTCTGGACGGCGGCGGAGGCTGCGTAGGAGAGGGTCTTGGTGGCGCTCTTGCCCCCGAGCCCGCTCACCTTGATGGTGAGGTTGGCGTAGCCGCGGCCGCGCGCGGTGACGGCGAGCTGCCGCACGGCGCCGGCGCCGGTCACGGTGACGTCGCCGGTTCCGGCGACGGAGGTCTTGCTGGAGGCGGTGGCGCTGACGGTGAGCGCGGAGACGTCGGCCCCGCTCTGCCCCACGGTCACGTCCACGGTCTGGTCGCCGACCCCGCCGACGGCCCCGGACAGGTACGAGGCCGAGAACGAGATGGTCGGTGTGCCGTAACTGACCGCCTGGGCCGGGGCGTTGAGGCCGGCCAGGAGGATCGCCGCGAGCGCGGCCGTACCCAGGTGCTTGTTCTTCATCGGTGTCCCCCACGAATCGGGCCGAGCGCGAACCACGCGGAGCGGGACTTCTTCCACTCCGGGTGCGTCAGGTCCTTGGCTTCGGTGCCGTCGCCGTAGAGGTCGGCGGCACCGTTGTCGGTGATGAGCTGTACGCGGGCGCCGGGCACCCGCAGGTCGGGCACGTTCACGATGGCCTCCCAGCCGCCGGGGTCGCCGGTCGGCAGGTCGGCGCGCTTGACCGGGGCGTGGCCGGGGATCCCGTCCCACTGGTAGAGGGCGTAGGGGTCGGAGTTGTCGTCGGCGGCCCAGGAACCGGCCAGGATCAGGTACTGGCCGGCGGCGTTCTTGCGGATGTCACGGACCGCGAGGCCGCCGAGGTCCAGCTCGA
>NZ_JBFRER010000292.1:0-1488 GCF_052114405.1 Streptomyces sp. M-16
GCGGGGGGCCGCCGGGCGGGGGTCCCGCGGGGGCTCGGGGGGCCGGTGGTGCGCGCGGAAGGGTAGGTGGACGGGGACGTCGGTGACGGCGGTGCCGTGCGGGGGGCGCAGGAGGGGGATGTCCAGCGTGTCCCCCTCCCCTCTCGCGCCCCGGTCGCCCTGGGTCGCGTCCATGCCGCGGGCGACGGCCCGGGCGACGATCTCGGCCACGCCGGGGCCGGGAACGCCGGTTCCCTGCGGGGCGGGGTGCGGGATCCCGGGCTCGGGCTCCTTCGGCGTGGCCGCCTCGGTCGCCGTCGCCGCCGCGGTCTCGGTCTCGGCCCCGGTCTCGGTCTCCGCCTCGGCGCGGGCCGCCGGTACGTCGCCCCGCGCGGGCGGCCACCCGGCGTCGACCCACCGGCCCTGCCGGGGGGCGGAGCCGTCGGGGTGCCCCGCCGCCGGGACGGGGTACGGCCCCGGGTCGGCCGGGTGGGCCGCGTACGGCTGCCGGCCCGCCGGGTGCCCGGCGTACGGCTCCGCCACCGGATCACCCGCCCGGGCCTGCCGGGGGGCGGAGCCGTCGGCGTGCCCCGCCACCGGGACGGGGTACGGCCCCGGGTCGGCCGGGTGGGCCGCGTACGGCTCCGCCAGCGGGTCGGCCGCCCGGACGGGGCGGGCCGACGCCACGGCTTCCGGTTCCGCCGGGTGCGCGGCCCGGAGCGCGGGCTCGGCGTCGGCCGGGTGCACGGCCCGTACGGGGTGCGGCTCCTCCGGGCCGGCCGGGCGTCCCACCACCGGCTCGGGGCCGGCGACCCGGGCGGAGGGCGGGTCGGCCGGGTGGGTGTGGCGGCCCGCCGGTACGGCCACGGGCCCCGACGGGGGCGCGGCCCTGTGCRCCGAGGCCGCGTCGGCCGGTCGCGCGGACCACGCGGGGTACGGCTCCTGGGCCCCGGCCGGACCGGCCAGCGCCACCGGCCCGGGATCGGCCGCCAGGGCGGCGCGGGGCGGCCCGACGGGCTCCGGCCGCGCCGGGTGCCCGGGCCGGGACACCGGCTCGGGGGCGGAGGGGAACGCCGGCCGGGTGGAGTGCGGCTCCTCCGGCCCCGCCGGGCGGCCCACCACCACGGCCTCGGGGGTGACCCACCGGCCGGGGTGCCCCGCCGCCACCGGTTCGGGGCCGGGGGCCGGGCACGGGGCGCCGGCCGGGGCGGCCTCCCGGGCGGAGTGGGCCACCCCGTCGGCGACAGCGGACGGGCGCGACGCCGCCACTGGCGCGGGGGCGGCTGCCGGGACGGGGCGGGCGGCCGGGGGCGTCGCCTCCGGGCCGCCGGCCGCCGGGGCCGCGTGAGCCGCCGGGTCCGGGTAGGCGACCGGGTCCGGGTAGGCGACCTGGGCCGGGYGGSYCGTCAGGTCCGGGTGGGCCGCCGGRKCCGGRCGGCTGCCCGGGGYCGGGTGAGCCGTCGGGGCCGGGCGGGCGGCCGGGCCCTGGTGGGCCGCCGGGTCCGGGTG
>NZ_JBFRER010000293.1:0-1841 GCF_052114405.1 Streptomyces sp. M-16
GGAGGTCGACGACCCGGCCCGCACGGCCCGCACCCTCGTGCTGGGCTGGGGCTCCACCTACGGCCCCATCACCGCCGCCGTCCGCCGGCTGCGGGCCCAGGGGACGGCCATCGCGCAGGCCCACCTGCGCCACCTCAACCCCTTCCCGGCGAACCTCGGCGAGGTACTCGCCCGCCACGACCGGGTCGTCGTCCCCGAGATGAACCTCGGACAGCTGGCCACCCTGATCCGGGCGAAGTACCTGGTCGACGTCCGCTCCCACACCCAGGTCAACGGCATGCCGTTCAAGGCGGAGCAGCTCGCCGCGGTCCTCAAGGAGGCCATCGATGACTGAGGCACTGAGCCTGATCCCCAAGGCGGAGGCGGCGCTCTCGGCCAGGGACTTCAAGTCGGACCAGGAGGTCCGCTGGTGTCCGGGATGCGGCGACTACGCCGTCCTCGCCGCCGTGCAGGGCTTCATGCCCGAGCTGGGACTGGCCAGGGAGAACATCGTCTTCGTCTCCGGCATCGGCTGCTCCTCCCGCTTCCCGTACTACATGAACACSTACGGGATGCACTCCATCCACGGCCGCGCCCCCGCCATCGCCACCGGACTCGCCTCCTCCCGCCGCGACCTCTCCGTCTGGGTCGTCACCGGCGACGGCGACGCCCTCTCCATCGGCGGCAACCACCTCATCCACGCCCTGCGCCGCAACGTCAACCTCAAGATCCTCCTCTTCAACAACAGGATCTACGGCCTCACCAAAGGCCAGTACTCCCCCACCTCCGAAATCGGCAAGATCACCAAATCCACGCCGATGGGCTCCCTCGACGCGCCCTTCAACCCCGTGTCGCTGGCYCTGGGGGCCGAGGCCACCTTCGTCGCCCGCACCATCGACTCCGACCGCAAACACCTCACCGAGGTCCTGCGCCAGGCCGCCGACCACCCCGGCACCGCCCTCGTCGAGATCTACCAGAACTGCAACATCTTCAACGACGGCGCCTTCGACGCCCTCAAGGACCAGGAACAGGCCCGCGAAGCCGTCATCCGCCTCGAACACGGCCGCCCCGTCCGCTTCGGCACCGACGACACCCGCGGCGTCCTCCGCAACGAGCACACCGGCGACCTCGAAGTGGTCACCGTGACCCCGCAGAACACCTCCCGGATCCTCGTCCACGACGCCCACGCCACCAGCCCCACCACCGCCTTCGCACTCTCCCGCCTCGCCGACCCCGACACCCTCCACCACACCCCCATCGGCGTCTTCCGCGACACCACCCGCCCCGTCTACGACACCCTCATGGCCGACCAGCTCGACTCCTCACCGGCACCGATTCCTGGACGGTGACCTCGTCGGACTGAGGCGGCCGAGGGGTGCGCGGGAGTGCCGGCCCGGGCACCCTCGGTGACCGGGACCCGACCCCGGTCGCCGGCGTGACCAATCACACCCCGGCGGCCACGGGCCGATCGCCCCAACGGATCCGGGCGCTCCACCGGCCCCGGGCCCGCCCCGGGGGCCGATCGGGGGAGGCGGTCCCGAAAGCGCCTGACCTAGCCTGGAGCGGCAGTACGAGATCCGGGGGCCGAGCGCAAAGGAAGAGCGCGTCCATGGGCATCACCACCAGTTCCGTACGTCGTCGGCGTGCGGGAACCGCCGTGACGGCGGCCGTCCTCGGCCTCCTGGCGGCAGCCGCCGCACCGGCCCTCGCCGCCACGGACGGCCCGGCCGGCACTCCGGCCCGAGGCGCCCACGACACGGCCCGCACCGCCCCCCAGGGCGCGCACGACGCCGCCCACGGATCCGCCCGGGGCGCGCAGGGCACGGCCCCCACCGCCGCCCGGGGCGCGCAGGGCGCCGCCC
>NZ_JBFRER010000294.1:0-1292 GCF_052114405.1 Streptomyces sp. M-16
TCCTCCGCCGACACCGTCCGGCCCGTCAGGGCCGAGACGACCGGAACGCGCGGCGCTCCGAAGGAAACACCGTCCACGACGGCCCGGAAGTCGTCGAGCATCGGGTCCATGAGGGGCGAGTGGAAGGCGTGCGAGACGGAGAGCGCCTTCGTCTTGCGGCCGTCGGCCGCGAGACGGTCGACGACCGCGGCGACAGCGTCCTCGGCTCCCGAAACCACCACGGACGAGGGCCCGTTGACCGCGGCGATACCCGCACGGTCCTCAAACCCGGCCAGCAGGTCCCGTACCTCCTCCTCCGAGGCCTGCACCGCCACCATCACACCCCCGGCCGGGAGCGCCTGCATCAGCCGGCCGCGCGCAGCCACCAGAGCCGCCGCGTCGTCGAGGGAGAACACACCCGCCACATGCGCGGCCGCCAACTCACCCACCGAATGACCCGCCAGAAGATCCGGACGGACACCCCAGGACTCCACCAGCCGGAACAGGGCCACCTCGACCGCGAACAACGCCGGCTGCGCGTAACCCGTCCGGTCGAGGAGCTCCGCGTCCTCGCCGAACACCACGCCCACCAGAGGACGTTCGAGGTGCTGGTCCACATGGGCACACACCGCGTCGAAGGCGTCCGCGAACACCGGGAAGGCCTCGTACAGATCACGCCCCATCCCCAGCCGCTGACTCCCCTGCCCCGAGAACAGGAACGCCGTACGGCTCCCGTCGGCGGCCGTCCCGGGCTCCCGTTCGCCCTGTACGACCCCGGCTGCCGGTCGACCGGCGGCAAGAGCCGTCAAGCCCTCCAGCAGTTCCTCGCGCCGGGTGCCGACGACCGCCGCGCGCAGTTCCATCGCCGTACGCGACGTGGCGAGCGACCGTCCGACCTCGGCGACACCAAGGGCCGGGTGTGCGTCGAGGTGGGCAACGAGGCGCTGGGCCTGGGCGCGCAGGGACACCTCGTCCTTGGCGGAGAGCACCCACGGGACGGCGCCCGGCGCCGCTGCGTCCTCGGCGTCCTCAGCCTGCTCCGTGCTAGGCACGTGTTCCAGTACGACGTGTGCGTTGGTGCCGCTGACGCCGAAGGAGGACACGCCCGCCCGTCGCGGACGCCCGTGCTCCGCCCATTCCACCGGTTCGGTGAGCAGCTTGACCGCGCCCGCCGACCAGTCGACGTGCGGCGAGGGCTCGTCGGCGTGCAGGGTCCTGGGCAGGACGCCGTGCCGCATCGCCTCGACCATCTTGATCACACCCGCCACACCGGCGGCGGCCTGGGTGTGCCCGATGTTCGACTTCAGCGAACC
>NZ_JBFRER010000295.1:0-1269 GCF_052114405.1 Streptomyces sp. M-16
GATCGATCGAGGCGCAGGCGTTGGTGGAGACGTACGGGCGGGGTCGTCCGGCCGGCCGGCCTCTGTGGTTGGGGTCGTTGAAGTCGAACATCGGGCACACGCAGGCGGCGGCCGGGGTGGGCGGGATCATCAAGATGGTCGAGGCGATGCGGCGCGGGGTCCTGCCCAAGACCCTGCACGCCGAAGAGGCCTCGCCGCACGTGGACTGGTCGGAGGGAACCGTACGCCTGCTCACCGAACCCGTGGAGTGGGCGGAACACGACGGCCGCCCCCGACGGGCGGCGGTCTCCTCGTTCGGCTTCAGCGGCACCAACGCCCACGTCGTCCTCGAACAGGCGCCGGCCGTCCCCCGGCCCGCGTCCGCTCCGGGAACGACGCCCGTACCGCCCTTCACGGCGCCCTGGGTACTGTCCGCGAAGAGCCCGGACGCCTTGCGCGAGCAGGCGCGGCGGCTCCTGCGGTACGCGACGGAACACGTACCGGAACACGACGGCGGCCGTCAGGCCGCCGAGGTGGCGTACTCCCTGGCCACGAGCCGCACCACTCTGGAACACCGCGCCGCCGTCGTGGCACCGGACACGGCCGGTGTCCTGGAGGGGCTGGCGGCCCTCGCGAACGGCGACCCGGCACGATCGGTGGTGCGGGCCGTAGCCGTGCCCGGTACGAAGCGGGCGTTCCTCTTCTCCGGGCAGGGGAGCCAGCGGCTCGGAATGGGACGCGAACTGCACGCGGCGTTCCCGGTGTTCGCCGAAGCCTTCGACGAGGCGTGCGCCGTACTGGACGCGCACCTCGAACACCCCTTGCGCAGCGTGGTGTTCGGGGACGACGCGGAGCTCCTCGACCGGACGGACCACGCCCAGCCGGCGCTCTTCGCGGTCGAGGTGGCGTTGTACCGGCTGGTGGAGTCCTGGGGCGTCCGTCCGGACTTCCTGGCGGGTCATTCGGTGGGTGAGTTCGCCGCCGCGCACGTGGCGGGTGTGTTCTCCCTCGACGACGCGGCCCGGCTGGTGGCGGCGCGCGGCCGGCTGATGCAGGCGCTCCCGGACGGCGGGGTGATGGTGGCGGTGGAGGCCTCGGAGGAGGAGGTGCGGGGCCTGCTGGCCGGCTTCGGGGACCGTGCGGGTATCGCCGCCGTCAACGGGCCCTCGTCCGTGGTGGTGTCGGGCGCCGAGGAAGCCGTGGCGAAGGTCGTGGACCGTCTCGCGGCCGACGGGCGCAAGACGAAGGCGCTGACCGTCTCCCACGCCTTCCACTCGCCCCTCATGGACC
>NZ_JBFRER010000296.1:0-1207 GCF_052114405.1 Streptomyces sp. M-16
AAGAGCGAAGCGGCCCTGCGCGACCAGGCCCGCCGCCTGCACGAACACGTCACCGCGCACCCCGAAACCCACATCGCGGAGACCGGCCGCTCACTCGCCCTGACCCGCACCCACTTCCCGCACCGCGCCGGCATCACCGGCACCAGCCGCGAGGAACTCCTCGAAGGGCTCGACGCTCTCGCCCGGGGCACCACACACCCCGGCCTCGTCCAGGGCAAGGCCACCGACCACGACGGCCGCCTCGCGTTCATGTTCACCGGGCAGGGCAGCCAACGCCCCCACATGGGCCACCAGCTCCACASCACCTACCCGGTGTACGCCGAGACCTTCGACAGCGTTTGCGAACACCTCAACCCCCACCTTCCCCGGACCTTGCAGCACGCCCTCCTGGAAGACCCCGAACTCCTCAAGCAGACCCAGTACGCCCAACCCGCCCTCTTCGCCCTCCAGGTCTCCCTCTACCGACTCATCGAATCCTGGGGMATCACCCCCGACCACCTCACCGGACACTCCATCGGCGAAATAGCCGCCGCCCACATCGCAGGCGTCCTCACCCTCACCGACGCCACCACCCTCATCACCACCCGCGCCAACCTCATGCAAGCCCTCCCCACCAGCGGCACCATGACCGCCATCCAGGCCGGGGAAGCAGAACTGGCACCCCTCCTCGCCCCACACGCCGACCGGGTSKCSATCGCCGCCGTCAACGGACCCCGCTCGACCGTCATCGCGGGCACCGAAGACGCCATCACCACCATCACCGCCCAACTGCCCCCCACTACCAAGACGACCCGCCTCAACGTCTCCCACGCCTTCCACTCCCCCCTCATGGAACCCATRCTGGAAGAATTCCGGCAGACACTACAAAAACTCACCTACCACCCCCCGACCATCCCCATCGTCTCCACCCTCACCGGCAACCTCCTCACCACCGAAGAAATCACCGACCCCGAACACTGGATCAACCACGCCCGCCAAACCGTCCGGTTCCACGACGCCCTCCACACCCTCCACCAGCACGGCGTCACCACCTACATCGAAATAGGACCCGACGCCACCCTCACCACCCTCGCCCAACACACCAACACCACCGCGACCTTCATCCCCACCCTCCGCAAAAACCAGCCCGAACCCCACACCCTCACCACCACACTCACCACCCTCCACACCACCACCAACCACCCCATCAACTGGAACACCCTCTACC
>NZ_JBFRER010000297.1:0-1071 GCF_052114405.1 Streptomyces sp. M-16
GGTGCTCCCGGTCCGGTGGCCGGTCGCCGGCCGGGCCGGTGCCCGGGGTCGCCGGTGCCGGTGCGGCGCCCCGCGAGGGCGTARCCGGGCGCCGCTTCGGGCGTGGGCGGTGCGGCGGGCCGGGTCTCGGGGCGGGCGGCGGCGCGTACGACGGCCCGTCGGCCCGCGGGCACGACGCCGGCCTCCACGGCCCGACCGGACAGGCCACCCTGCCCAGCCTGCCCGGCCTGCGGGCCCTGCCCGGCTTCCCCGGCCAGCCGAACCTGCCGACCCTGCCCGGCTTGCGAATCCTGCCTGGCCTGCCCGGCCTGCCGGCCCTCCCCAGCCCGGCCGCCCTGCCCGGCCTCCCCGGCCTGCTGGCCCTGCTGGCCCTGCTGGCCCTGCCCAGCCTGCCGAGCCTGCCCAGCCTGCCCAGCCTGCGGGCCCTGCTGGCCCTGCCCGGCCTGCTGGCCCTGCCCGGCCTGCCCGGCCTGCGGATCCTGCGGCCCCTCAGTCCCGGCCGTGCCCGCACCGGCGACGCCGGACGTGCCGGGCGTCGCCGGTGCGGGCGCGGCCCCCGCGGAGGAACCGGTAACGGCGGACCCCGGGGATCCGGCGGAACCGGGAGAACCCGGGGATCCGGCGGGCCCGGGAGCACCGGCGGGACCGGGGAAACCCGCCGGACCGGCAGGACCGCCAGACCCCACGACCCCGGGGGAACCGSCMGGACCGGAAAGACCGCCAGAGCCCACGACCCCGGGGGAACCGSCMGGACCGGAAAGACCGCCAGAGCCCACGACCCCGGGGGAACCGGCAGGACCGGAAAGACCGCCAGAGCCCACGACCCCGGGGGAACCGCCCGGACCGGAAAGACCGCCAGARCCCACGACCCCGRGGGAACCGCCCGGACCGGAGAAACCGGCAGAACCCACCGCCCCGGCAGAACCCACGGACCCGGGAGAACCCCCCGGACCGGAGAAACCGCCAGAACCCACGACCCCGAGGGAACCGCCCGGACCGGAGAAACCGGCAGAACCCACCGCCCCGGCAGAACCCACGGACCCGGGAGAACCCCCCGGACCGGAGAAACCG
>NZ_JBFRER010000298.1:0-1630 GCF_052114405.1 Streptomyces sp. M-16
CTTGCCGTCACCGTTGAGGTCACCGGACATGACCTTGACGTTCGGCGTGGCGGCCCAGCCACCCCAGTCCATACCGGGAGCATTGCAGGAGACGTTGAAGCTGCCGTCGCCCTTGGACATCGCGACGGGCAGGCAGGTCCAGTCCGGGCCGCCGGTGAGGGCGAGGTCGGTCTTGCCGTCACCGTTGAGGTCACCGGACATGACCTTGACGTTCGGCGTGGCGGCCCAGCCACCCCAGTCCATACCGGGAGCATTGCAGGAGACGTTGAAGCTGCCGTCGCCCTTCGACATCGCGACGGGCAGGCAGGTCCAGCCCTGGCCGCCGGTGAGGGCGAGGTCGGACTTGCCGTCACCGTTGAGGTCACCGGAGACGACCTTCACACCGCCCTCAGCCGCCCAGCCACCCCAGTCCATGCCGGGAGCATTGCAGGAGACGTTGAACGTGGCGTCGCCCTTGGACATCGCGACGGGCAGGCAGGTCCAGTCTGCCCCGCCGGTCAGGAGAAGATCCGACTTGCCATCGCCGTTGAAGTCGCCCTTGACGACCTTCACGTTCGGCGTCGCGGCCCAGCCACCCCAGTCCATGCCGGGAGCATTGCAGGAGACGTTGAACGTGGCGTCGCCCTTGGACATCGCCACCGGCAGGCAGGTCCAGTCTGCCCCGCCGGTGAGGGCGAGGTCGGTCTTCCCGTCACCGTTGAAGTCGCTGGACGTCGCCGGAGCGCGGTAGGTCGTGGTCCTGATCCATTGGGTGAGGTCGTCGGTGCGGGTGGAGGTGGCGCCCGTGCGGGTCTCGGTCGCGGGGGTGCCGAGGCAGCCGCCCTGCCAGGAGCGGGAGTTGACGGCGGTGAGCTGGCCGGAGGCGTTGAGGAGCGGTCCGCCGGTGTCGCCCCGTACCCGGCCGCGGTGAGCTCGGTGTTCGCGGCCGGTGCGGTAGTTGCCAGGGGGGCCGGCTTGATGGTGGTGACGGCGGTGGCCAGCCGGACCAGGGCCGCGTCACGGTCGTCGCGCGGGGTGATCTCGGTGATCTCGACGGTCTTGCCGTCGCTGAGCGTCGCGGTGGTCTTCAGGGCCGGCTTGCCCGCCGGGACCGGCGTACCGGGCGTGGCCGCGAAACAGCTCGCGGCCGTCAGCACCCAGAGGGGGTCGACCAGTGTGCCCGTACACGCACGGGAGTTGGCCTCATCGCCGAGGTTGAGCTTCACGACGTTCGGGAGCTGGCCGGCGGCGGCCTCGGGGCCGGCCACCGCCAGAGCGGGAGTGGCCGGAACGGCGAGGCCCACCGACATCACGGCGGCGGCGGCCAACAGGCCGGAGATCCGCGCGGCGCGCGGAAGGGATGCAGACATGCTTCTTCCTTCGGCATTGAAGCGCGGGCATGCGGGAACGTGCACACACATGCCAGGGCGCATGCCGGCCCGCTCGGGCCGGAGGGGTCAAGGGAATGGCGTGGTGCGGGCGGAGCGGCGTGGGCGGTTCCCCTGCTACTTGGTGGTGCGGATTTCCATGAGCATGAAGTCGCGGCCCTGCTCGTCGGCGCTCTCGCCGACCGGCGTCCAGGCGTTCTTGTTCACGTCGAACTTCTTCTGCTCGGTACCCGTGGTCATGTCGACCTGGGCCGAGTAGCTGT
>NZ_JBFRER010000299.1:0-969 GCF_052114405.1 Streptomyces sp. M-16
GGCGGACTTGGCGCGCGCCCCCGTGCCGGTACCGGGCCGGCGCGCGCGGCCCGCCCCGTACACGCGTGCGCGGCGCTCGGCCGGGTGGGGGGTGGCGCCCCCCGGGCCGGGCCGCGAACCGCTCGCGCGTCCCGGGCCGCAGATGGAGTACCGGGGGTGTCGCGGGGGGTCGCCCCGGCACGGCGACGGCCCAGGTCGTCCGCCCCGAAGGGCGCGGACCCGGGATGCCGGGCCGTCCGGCCCGCCCCGCGCGCGGACCCCTCCGGGCCGGCCCGCCCGCCCCCGAAGGGAACGGACGTTCCCGTGATCGCCCGGGGCGCTTCCCCGGGCCCCGGATTTGGGCGCCCGCCCCGGAGGTGGTTGGCTTGCCGCCGACGAGCGAGAACGACTGCTGGAGGAACAGGTATGGCGCAGGTCGAGGCCACCACGGAGCGCATCATCGGGGCCGACGCGGAGACCGTGTTCGACACGCTCGCGGACTACACCGGCACCCGTTCCAAGCTGCTCCCCGAGCACTTCAGCGAGTACGAGGTCCGCGAGGGCGGCGACGGCGAGGGCACCCTGGTCCACTGGAAGCTCCAGGCCACCAGCAAGCGCGTACGGGACTGCCTGCTGGAGGTCACCGAGCCCACCGACGGCCAGCTCGTGGAGAAGGACCGCAACTCCTCCATGGTCACCACCTGGACCGTGACCCCCGCGGGCGAGGGCAAGTCCAAGGTCGTCATCAGCACCGTCTGGAACGGCGCGGGCGGCATCGGCGGCTTCTTCGAGCGCACCTTCGCGCCCAAGGGCCTCGGCCGCATCTACGACACCGTCCTCGCGAACCTCGCGCAGGAAGTCGAGTCCTGAGCAAGGCCGTTGCCGCGGCACCCCTGGAAGCGGCTCACCGGTTCGGGTGGTTTTCCGCGCCGCGGTGAGCCGCCCGGTGCCGGCCCGCCACCCGGCCGGCCCCGGCGCGCGACCGGGCCC
>NZ_JBFRER010000300.1:0-944 GCF_052114405.1 Streptomyces sp. M-16
GTCGAGGGTGTGGCGGGGTCGTTCGGTCGTCGGGTGCTGGTGTTTCCGGGGCAGGGGACGCAGTGGGTGGGGATGGGTGCGGAGCTGCTCGGTTCCTCGCCTGTTTTCGCGGGGCGGTTGCGGGAGTGTGCCGATGCTCTGGCGCCGTTCGTGGATTTCGATGTGGTGGAGGTGTTGCGGGAGGGGCGTTCGCTGGAGCGGGTGGATGTGGTCCAGCCCGTGACGTGGGCGGTGATGGTTTCGCTCGCCGAGSTGTGGCGTTCGCTGGGTGTGGTGCCGGATGCGGTGGTCGGGCATTCGCAGGGTGAGATCGCCGCTGCYGCCGTGTCGGGGGCGTTGTCCCTGGGGGATGCGGCGCGGGTGGTCGCGTTGCGGGCGCAGGTGATCGGGCGTGAGCTGGCGGGTTTGGGGGGTATGGCGTCGGTTCCGTTGCCGTTGGCGGCGGTTGAGGCGCGGCTTGAGGCGTGGGCGGGCCGGCTGGGTGTGGCTGCGGTGAACGGGCCGTCGGGCACGGTCGTGGCCGGGGACGCCGATGCGGTGGCCGCGTTCGTCGCCGAGGCGGTGGAGGAGGGGATCCGGGCCCGTCAGGTGCCGGTCGACTACGCCTCCCACTCGGCGCACGTGGAGCGGATCGAGGCCGAGCTGCTGGATGTCCTCGGGCCGGTCGTGCCGCGCAAGGCGGAGATCCCGTTCTACTCGACCGTGAGCGCCGGGCCGGTCGACACCACCGTGCTCGATGCCGGGTACTGGTACCGCAACCTGCGCCAGCCCGTCCGCTTCGAGGACACCGTCAAGGTCCTCCTGGAAGACGGCTTCGCCACCTTCGTGGAGTCCAGTGCGCACCCCGTCCTCACCATCGGGATCCAGGAGGCCGCCGAGGCCGCCGGTGTCGACGTCCTGGCGACCGGTTCCCTGCGCCGTGACGAAGGCGGACTCCAGCGCTT
>NZ_JBFRER010000301.1:0-921 GCF_052114405.1 Streptomyces sp. M-16
GCAGCGAACCGGTGATCCGGGCGCCGGCCAGCGGCTGCGCCTCGGCGTACTCCCGGCGGATCGACATCAGACCCGGCATCTCGTGCTCGGCCAGGGTGATCTCCTTGCGGCCGAAGGCGGCAAGGGAAAGGTCGGCGACCTTGAAGTCCATGGGTGCTGCTCCTCATGGTTCGAGAGGGTGGGTACGGCTGGGCCGCGTGCCGTCGGGGACGGTACGCCGAGCACAGTCCGTCGGGGGCCCTCTCTCCCCTCGGCCGGCCACGGAGACCGCCCGACCGCCATCAGCAGCGACGCCTGACACTGACGACGAATCTACACCGATCGGCCTAGCGGCCCCAGTCGTGAGGGTGATGTGTCGCGCCCCGGTTTCGGGCCCTTGGGCGGAACGGTTCGGGGCCTTTCGGACTTTTGATGCACCCCTTGCGTGGGGCAGGACGCCCGGTGGACCGGGTCGTGCGCGCGGCCCCGCAGGACGGATGGCTGAAGGAGATTCCAGTGACCACCAGCCCGGCCGGCCCTCCCGGTGGCGGGGGCGCCGGCGGGCCCGAGCGCCCGAAGTTCGTGGCCGTCACGGCCTGCCCCACGGGGATCGCCCACACGTACATGGCCGCGGAGAAGCTCCAGCAGGCCGCCGACGAGCTCGGCGTGGACATCAAGGTGGAGACGCAAGGTTCCATCGGGGCCGGGAACGTGCTCTCTGACAACGATGTCAGAGAGGCGGACGGTGTGATCATCGCCGCCGACAAGGAGGTCGGCCGCGACCGCTTCGCGGGCAAGCGGGTCCTGTCCACGGGCGTCGCGGACGGCATCCACAGGCCGAAGGAGCTGATCGAGCGGGTACGCAGCGCGCCGGTGCAGACCGGTGCGGCGGCCTCCGGCGGCGGGGGTGAGGGGGGCCGGGAGCGCGGCGCGGCGGAGCGC
>NZ_JBFRER010000302.1:0-902 GCF_052114405.1 Streptomyces sp. M-16
CGGCGGGGGTTGCCGATCGCGTCGTGGAGCGGCTGCATGTGGGTGCGGCCGAAGCGGAGGAAGACCGGGCCGCCCGGGCCGTGGGCGCGCAGGTTGCGCAGGCCGGTCGCGATGATCGGGATCTTCCGGTCGTAGCTGCTGAACCCGTCGGCCGGCTCGSCCGCCCACAGCGGCCGGGTCAGCTCCTGGAGCCGCGGGACGGTGCGGTTGGGGTCGCGGGCGCCGAGGCGGTTGAAGACGATCAAGACCGGCGGGTGCGGGGCCTCTCCTCGCTCCGCGACGCGGGCCATCCAGCGGGTACGCCACATCGGCTTGTCCTTGCCGTCGGTGTCCTTGATCTGCCGCTTGAAGAACCTGGMGTACTTCAGCAGCTTTGCCGCGATCTCCTCGGCACTCTCGTGGCAGTTGTCGACCTCGATGAACAGCAGCGGGATCTGGTCCTGCGGGGCGGTGAGCACGATGTCGGCCTGGGCGCCGCCCTTGCCCGGCGCACCCCACGTGCCGGTGGCGGGCTGCGGGACCTCGGTCGCGTACGAGGCGATCGTGCCGATGCCGGCCGGGGCGTCGACGGCGGCCTGCGCGGCCGCCTTGGCTTCGGCCGGCTCCGCGGTGAGCAGCCGGAGGTCGGGCTTGGGGCGGAGCATCGCGATGACGGTCCCGTTGACGGCCATGGGGTGGGTGGCYCCGCTGGAGCCTGCGCCGCGGGCGGTGGAGCCCATCTCCGACWGGGGGCGTCCGAGCTCGTAGGAGGCGGCCTCCAGGCCCTTGGTGGTCAGATTGCGCAGCGACTCCCCCGCACGGGTGGTGCCGCCGTTCTCGGCGAGACCATGCTTGCGCAGATCGGACAGCGCACCCGCATGCGAGGCCGTACGGGCCGTCTTCCGCTCAGAGGCGGTCGCCTT
>NZ_JBFRER010000303.1:0-884 GCF_052114405.1 Streptomyces sp. M-16
CTAAGACTTGTCCCGTAAATGATCTTTGAGTCGCCCTGGGCAGGGTCGGTCGCGGTGCGATCCGCTGGCTTATCCGGCGAGGGCGAGGTTGTGCAGGCGGGCGATGCCGAGCATGGCTTGGTGCACTCCGTCGCCTTTGAGGCGGCAGTCGCGGAGGATCTTCCAGGTCTTCATGCGGGCGAAGACGTGCTCAACACGGGCACGGACCTGCTTGTGGGACTTGTTGTGCGCCTGCTTCCAGTCGGGCAGGTCTTCACCTTTGCGGCGGCGGTGGGGCATGACGAGTCCGGTGCCGGGATAGCCGCCGTCGGCGATCGTGAGTGTTCTGCCGACGGCGGCTTTGGCGCCGGATTCCTCCCAGGCCTTGCAGTCGTTGCGGTTTCCGGCAAGCGGCCGGCCGACCACGACGACCAGGCGGGTGTCGGCGTCGATGACGATCTGGTGGTTCGTGGAATATCGGTAGTTCTTGGACCGCTCTGCCACGGCGTGGTCGCGGGTGGGCACCAGGGTGCCGTCCACGATGAGCACGGTGTCCTTGGCGAACCGCTTGCGGGGCTGCAGGGCGAGCATCGGCCCGAGGTGGTCGATGATGCGGTCCGCGGCCGACTTCGAGACCCCGAACAGCGGAGCGAGCTGGCGCATCGTCAAGTTCGTGCGCCAGTACGCCGCCACCAGCAGAGCACGGTCCTCCAGCGGAAGGCTCCACGGCCGGCCCTTGCGGACCGCGTCCGCACCCTCGCGCCGCAAAACGGTCACCAGCTTCCCGAAACAGCGCGGACTCAGCCCCGTGAACGGGGCTATCCAAGACGGCTCCGACGCCGTGATCACACCAGCCACACCAAGATCATCTCACCTGTGACCAGCAGTTACGGGACAACCCTTAG
>NZ_JBFRER010000304.1:0-803 GCF_052114405.1 Streptomyces sp. M-16
AGTCCAGTGCGCACCCCGTCCTCACCATCGGGATCCAGGAGGCCGCCGAGGCCGCCGGTGTCGACGTCCTGGCGACCGGTTCCCTGCGCCGTGACGAAGGCGGACTCCAGCGCTTCCTGACGTGTGCCGCCGAGCTCTTCGTGCGCGGCGTCGACATCGACTGGGCGCAGCTCTTCGAGGGCACCGGCGCCCGCCGCGTCGACCTGCCCACCTACGCCTTCCAGCGCACCCACCACTGGCTGGGCTCCGGAGCGCCCGACGACCCGGCGCGGTCTTCGGCCGACACGGCCACGGAGACCCTGCTCAGCCGCGAACTGCGTGGTCGCTCCGAGAACGAGCAGCTCGACCACGTACTGGACCTGGTACGCGTCCACGCGGCCACCATCCTCGGCCACATCTCCGCCGCGGCGATCGCGGCCGAGAAGACCTTCAAGGAGCAGGGCTTCGAGTCGGTCGACGGCATCGAGCTGCGCAACCGGCTGCGCGCCGCGACCGGCCTGCGCCTCCCCACGACCCTCATCTACGACGCCCCCACCCCGCTCGCCGTCGCTCGCCTGATCCGGGACGCGGCCGTCGAGACGCTCCAGGAGCAGGCCCCCTCGGTATCCGCCGAGGAGGCGCCCCGGCAAGCCGCCGTCGAACCCCTTTCGGTCGACGAGCCGATCGCGATCGTGGGGATGGCGTGCCGTTTTCCGGGTGGGGTGAGTTCTCCGGAGGGGTTGTGGGATCTGGTGTCCTCGGGTGTGGACGCGGTGTCCGGTTTCCCGGTGGACCGTGGGTGGGACGTGGAGGGGCTGTTTGAT
>NZ_JBFRER010000305.1:0-798 GCF_052114405.1 Streptomyces sp. M-16
AATGTTCGACTTCAGCGAACCCAGCCACAGGGGCCGGCCCTCGGGCCGGTCCTGGCCGTAGGTGGCGAGCAGGGCCTGGGCTTCGATCGGGTCACCCAGGGTGGTGCCCGTACCGTGCGCCTCCACCGCGTCCACATCGGAGGCGGACAGCCCGGCCTGCGCCAGCGCCTGGCGGATGACCCGCTGCTGCGCCGGCCCGTTCGGGGCGGTCAGCCCGTTCGACGCGCCGTCCTGGTTCACCGCGCTGCCCCGGACCACCGCCAGTACCCGATGGCCGTTGCGGCGGGCGTCCGAGAGACGTTCCACCAGCAGCATGCCCGCGCCCTCGGCCCAGCCCGTGCCGTCGGCCGCGGCCGAGAAGGCCTTGCACCGGCCGTCGGCGGCCAGCCCGCGCTGGCGGCTGAACTCCACGAAGGTGCTGGGGGTCGCCATGACCGTCACGCCGCCCACCAGGGCCATCGAGCACTCGCCCTGGCGCAGCGACTGCGCCGCCAGGTGCAAGGCGACCAGGGAAGAGGAGCACGCGGTGTCCACCGTCACCGCCGGCCCCTCCAGACCGAAGGTGTAGGAGAGCCGGCCCGAGGCCACGCTGCCGGACGTACCCATGCCCAGGTGCCCTTCGAGCCCCTCGGGTACGGCTCCGCCCGACTGTGAGCCGTAGTCGTGGTACATGACGCCCGCGAAGACCCCGGTACGCGAACCCCGCAACGAAGCCGGGTCGATACCGGCCCGCTCGAACACCTCCCACGAGGTCTCCAGCAACAACCGCTGCTGCGGATCCATCGCGAGCGCCTCACG
>NZ_JBFRER010000306.1:0-797 GCF_052114405.1 Streptomyces sp. M-16
CGACGAGTTCTCCCAGTGGGACCCCCGCCGCCAGCGCCCCGAGCTGTGGCAGCTCTACAACGGCCGCCACGCCCCCGGCGAGCACGTCCGCGTCTTCCCGCTCTCCAACTGGACCGAGCTCGACGTCTGGCAGTACATCGCCCGCGAGGAGATCGAACTCCCCGAGATCTACTTCGCCCACGAACGCGAGGTCTTCCAGCGCAACGGCATGTGGCTGACGGCCGGCGACTGGGGCGGCCCCAAGGACACCGAACCGGTCCACAAGCGCCTCGTGCGCTACCGCACCGTCGGCGACATGTCCTGCACGGGGGCCGTCGACTCCGACGCCACCACGCTCGACACGGTGATCGCCGAGATCGCCGTCTCCCGCCTCACCGAGCGGGGCGCCACCCGCGCCGACGACAAGCTCTCCGAAGCCGCGATGGAAGACCGCAAGCGCGAAGGGTACTTCTAACCATGACGACCACCACCGAGCAGCTCAGCACCACCACGCTGCTGCGCTTCGCCACCGCCGGCTCCGTCGACGACGGCAAGTCCACCCTGGTCGGCCGCCTCCTCCACGACTCGAAATCCGTCCTGGAGGACCAGCTCGAAGCCGTCGAGCGGGTCTCCCAGGACCGCGGCCAGGACGCCCCGGACCTGGCGCTGCTCACCGACGGCCTGCGCGCCGAACGCGAGCAGGGCATCACCATCGACGTGGCCTACCGCTACTTCGCCACCGCCCGCCGCCGGTTCATCCTCGCCGACACCCCCGGCCACGTGCAGTACACCCGCAACATGGTCACCGGCGCCTCCAC
>NZ_JBFRER010000307.1:0-795 GCF_052114405.1 Streptomyces sp. M-16
ATGTTCGACTTCAGCGAACCCAGCCACAGGGGCCGGCCCTCGGGCCGGTCCTGGCCGTAGGTGGCGAGCAGGGCCTGGGCTTCGATCGGGTCACCCAGGGTGGTGCCCGTACCGTGCGCCTCCACCGCGTCCACATCGGAGGCGGACAGGCCGGCCTGCGCCAGCGCCTGACGGATGACCCGCTGCTGCGCCGGCCCGTTCGGGGCGGTCAGCCCGTTCGACGCGCCGTCCTGGTTGATCGCCGAACCCCGTACGACGGCCAGTACCCGGTGGCCGTTGCGGCGGGCGTCCGAGAGACGTTCCACCAGCAGCATGCCCGCGCCCTCGGCCCAGCCCGTGCCGTCGGCCGCGGCCGAGAAGGCCTTGCACCGGCCGTCGGCGGCCAGCCCGCGCTGGCGGCTGAACTCCACGAAGACATTCGGGGTCGCCATGACCGTCACACCGCCCACCAGGGCCATCGAGCACTCGCCCTGGCGCAGCGACTGCGCCGCCAGGTGCAGCGCGACCAGGGAAGAGGAGCACGCGGTGTCCACCGTCACCGCCGGCCCCTCCAGACCGAAGGTGTAAGCCACGCGGCCCGAGGCGATGCTGCCCGCGCTCCCGTTGACCAGGTATCCCTCGAATCCGTCGGGTACGACGGACAGGCGTGAGCCGTAGTCGTGGTACATGACGCCCGCGAAGACCCCGGTACGCGAACCCCGCAACGAAGCCGGGTCGATACCGGCCCGCTCGAACACCTCCCACGAGGTCTCCAGCAACAACCGCTGCTGCGGATCCATCGCGAGCGCCTCACGC
>NZ_JBFRER010000308.1:0-1183 GCF_052114405.1 Streptomyces sp. M-16
CAGCCCCCGCGAAGCCCTCGCCACCGACCCCCAGCAACGCCTCCTCCTCGAAACCGCACCCCCAGCAACGCCTCCTCCTCGAAACCGCCTGGGAAGCCGTAGAACGCGCAGGAATCGACCCCACCACCCTCCGCGGCACCCGCACCGGCGTCTTCACCGGCATCATGTACAACGACTACGCCTCCCGACTGCACTCGATGCCGCCGGAACTGGAGGGCTACCTCACCAGTGGCAGCGCGGGCAGCGTGGCTTCCGGCCGGGTGTCGTACACGCTGGGGTTCGAAGGGCCGGCGATCACCGTCGACACGGCCTGCTCCTCCTCCCTGGTGGCACTGCACCTGGCGGCGCAGGCACTGCGGAACGGCGAATGCGGGCTGGCCCTGGCCGGCGGTGTGACCGTCATGGCGACACCGACCACCTTCGTGGAGTTCAGCCGGCAGCGCGGGCTGTCCGAGGACGGCCGCTGCAAGGCCTTCTCCGCGGACGCCGACGGCACCGGCTGGAGCGAGGGAGCGGGCCTGCTGCTGTTGGAGAGGCTCTCCGACGCGCGGCGCAACGGCCACCAGGTCCTCGCGGTGATCAAGGGCAGTGCCGTCAACCAGGACGGCGCCAGCAACGGCCTCACCGCACCCAACGGCCCGGCACAGGAACGCGTCATCCGCCAGGCTCGAGGCCCAGGCCCTCCTCGCCACCTACGGCCAGAACCGCCCCGCCGACCAACCCCTGCGCCTGGGCTCCCTCAAGTCCAACATCGGCCACACCCAGGCCGCAGCCGGCGTCGCCGGCATCATCAAAATGGTCATGGCCATGCACCACGGCCTCCTCCCCAAGACCCTCCACGCCGACGAACCCAGCCCCCACGTGGACTGGGCCGCCGGAGCCGTCTCGCTGCTGACCGACGCCATGCCCTGGGAAACGGGCGAAGAGCGGCCCCGCCGCGCCGCCGTCTCCTCCTTCGGCATCAGCGGCACCAACGCCCACCTCATCCTCGAACAGCCCGAGCCCCCGCAGGACCCGGAGCCCGTCCAGGACTCCCCCGGCGTGGCCCCCTGGGTGGTGTCGGGCAAGAGCGAAGCGGCCCTGCGCGACCAGGCCCGCCGCCTGCACGAACACGTCACCGCGCACCCCGAAACCCACATCGCGGAGACCGGCCGCTCACTCGCCCTGACCCGCACCCACTTCC
>NZ_JBFRER010000309.1:0-776 GCF_052114405.1 Streptomyces sp. M-16
CGACGAGTTCGACGAGTTCTCCCAGTGGGACCCCCGCCGCCAGCGCCCCGAGCTGTGGCAGCTCTACAACGGCCGCCACGCCCCCGGCGAGCACGTCCGCGTCTTCCCGCTCTCCAACTGGACCGAGCTCGACGTCTGGCAGTACATCGCCCGCGAGGGCATCGAACTGCCCGAGATCTACTTCGCCCACGAACGCGAGGTCTTCCTGCGGGGCGGCATGTGGCTGACGGCCGGCGACTGGGGCGGACCCAAGCCGCACGAGCAGGTGGAGAAGCGCCTGATCCGCTACCGCACCGTCGGCGACATGTCCTGCACGGGGGCCGTCGACTCCGACGCCACCACGCTCGACACGGTGATCGCCGAGATCGCCGTCTCCCGGCTCACCGAGCGGGGCGCCACCCGCGCCGACGACAAGATGTCCGAGGCCGCGATGGAAGACCGCAAGCGCGAAGGGTACTTCTAGCCATGGGCGTCACCACGCTGCTGCGTTTCGCCACCGCCGGTTCCGTCGACGACGGCAAGTCCACCCTGGTCGGCCGACTCCTGCACGACTCCAAGTCGGTCCTGACCGACCAGATGGAAGCCGTCGAGGCCGTCTCCGCCCGGCGCGGCCAGGAAGCCCCCGACCTCGCCCTCCTCACCGACGGCCTGCGCGCCGAACGCGAGCAGGGCATCACCATCGACGTGGCCTACCGCTACTTCGCCACCGCCCGCCGCCGGTTCATCCTCGCCGACACCCCCGGCCACGTGCAGTACACCCGCAACATGGTCACCGG
>NZ_JBFRER010000310.1:0-945 GCF_052114405.1 Streptomyces sp. M-16
ACCCGGGCGAGCGTCGCGGCGGCCAGCGAGGACATCGACCCGGCGCCGATCACCAGGGCCCGCTTCCCCGCGGCCCACTCCCCGACGGGCACCGCGGGCCCGGCGAGCTGCTCCAGCCCGAAGGTCACCAGCGACTGTCCGGCCCGGTCCCGGCCGCGGCGGAGCCGCCGGCCACGCCGGAGGCGGGGTCGGGCCCCTGCGGCTCCGCCGGGGGGTGCGCCTCGGGGCCACCCTCCACCGCGCGCGCCACGTCGTCGCCGGTCAGGACCAGCCCGGTCGCGCCCGTACAGGAGACGACCACGTCAACACGTGTCAGTTCGTCGGTGACGGCGCCCATCGTCACGGCCCGCGCCTCGACACCGGTGCCCGAGGCAACCAGAATCTCGGCGAGACGTTCCGCCCGCTCCGCGGTCCGGTTCGCCACGACGATCTCGGCGACGCCCACCCGGGCGAGCGTCGCGGCGGCCAGCGAGGACATCGACCCGGCGCCGATCACCAGGGCCCGCTTCCCCGCGGCCCACTCCCCGACGGGCACCGCGGGCCCGGCGAGCTGCTCCAGCCCGAAGGTCACCAGCGACTGTCCGGCCCGGTCACGGGGTGAGCTCCTCCAGCGCGACCCCGCTGTGCTGGGCCAGCAGCGTGGACAGCTCGGCGACACCGGCGTGGAACTTGTCCACGTCGGCGTACAGCTCGATCCGGTTGCAGGTGGCGAGCACGGTGGCCTCGGCCGCCGGCTCGGCGGCCAGCGTGTCGTGCAGCAGCTTGACCTTGGCGTCGGCGGACAGCGAGGCCCGCTCCAGGACGCTCACGGGCGCGCTGCGGTGACTGAGGCCCACGACGAGCAGACTCATGCCGGCATCACCGCCGGGACGTCACCCTCGGGGCCGCCCTTGCGCGCGGCCGCGGCGGCCCGGCCGGCCGGCGGCTCGACGGCGGCGGCGGGCG
>NZ_JBFRER010000311.1:0-709 GCF_052114405.1 Streptomyces sp. M-16
CTTTCCCTTGCCGCCTTCGGCCGCAAGGAGATCACCCTGGCCGAGCACGAGATGCCGGGTCTGATGTCGATCCGCCGGGAGTACGCCGAGGCGCAGCCGCTGGCCGGCGCCCGGATCACCGGTTCGCTGCACATGACCGTGCAGACCGCGGTCCTGATCGAGACCCTCGTCGCCCTGGGCGCCGACGTCCGCTGGGCCTCCTGCAACATCTTCTCCACCCAGGACCACGCGGCCGCGGCCATCGCCGTGGGCCCGAACGGCACCCCGGAGAACCCGCAGGGCGTCCCCGTCTTCGCCTGGAAGGGCGAGACGCTGGAGGAGTACTGGTGGTGCACGGAGCAGGCGCTGACCTGGCCGAACACCCCCACCGGCGGCCCGAACATGATCCTCGACGACGGTGGCGACGCCACCCTCCTGGTCCACAAGGGCGTCGAGTTCGAGAAGGCCGGCGCGGCTCCGGACCCGTCCACCGCGGACTCCGAGGAGTACGCGCACATCCTCACGCTCCTCAACCGCACCCTCGGTGAGGCCCCGCAGAAGTGGACGCAGCTCGCGTCCGAGATCCGCGGCGTGACGGAGGAGACCACCACCGGTGTCCACCGTCTCTACGAGATGATGGCCGAGGGCACCCTGCTGTTCCCGGCGATCAACGTGAACGACGCCGTGACGAAGTCGAAGTTCGACAACAAGTACGGCTGCCGCCACTCGC
>NZ_JBFRER010000312.1:0-700 GCF_052114405.1 Streptomyces sp. M-16
TGGATGAGGTGTGGATGAGGTGGTTGCCGCCGATGGAGAGGGCGTCGCCGTCGCCGGTGACGACCCAGACGGAGAGGTCGCGGCGGGAGGAGGCGAGTCCGGTGGCGATGGCGGGGGCGCGGCCGTGGATGGAGTGCATCCCGTACGTGTTCATGTAGTACGGGAAGCGGGAGGAGCAGCCGATGCCGGAGACGAAGACGATGTTCTCCTTGGCCAGTCCCAGCTCGGGCATGAAGCCCTGCACGGCGGCGAGGACGGCGTAGTCGCCGCATCCCGGACACCAGCGGACCTCCTGGTCCGACTTGAAGTCCTTCATCGACTGCTTGGCCTCGGCCTTGGGGACCAAGGACAGCAGGTGCTGGGGGGCGTCGGTCACCTCAGTCATTGATGGCCTCCTTGAGAACCGTCGCGAGCTGCTCCGCCTTGAAGGGCATTCCGTTGACCTGGTTGTACGACTGGGCGTCGACCAAGTACTTCGCCCGGATCAGGGTGGCCAGCTGTCCGAGGTTCATCTCGGGTACCACTACCTTGTCGTAACGCTTCAGGACCTCTTCGAGATTCCCCGGGAAGGGGTTGAGGTGGCGCAGGTGGGCCTGCGCGATGGCCGTCCCCTGGGCCCGCAGCCGGCGGACGGCGGCGGTGATGGGGCCGTAGGTGGAGCCCCAGCCCAGCACGAGGGTGCGGGCCGTGCGGGCCGGGT
>NZ_JBFRER010000313.1:0-685 GCF_052114405.1 Streptomyces sp. M-16
GCATTCGTCCTCTACTCCTCCATCGCCGGCACCCTCGGCACCCCCGGCCAAGCCAACTACGCAGCCGCCAACACCTACCTCGACGCCCTCGCCACCCACCGACACAACCAAGGCCTCCCCGCCACCTCCCTCGCCTGGGGACTCTGGGACGTGGCCGGCAGCATGGCGAGCGCTCTGGACGCGGGTGACCTGGCGCGGCTGGGGCGGCTGGGCATCGCACCGTTCGACGCGCGGGAAGGGCTCGCCCTCTTCGACGCGGCCCTCCGCTCGCGGGACGCGGTGCTCGTGCCCGCCCGGCTGGACACGGTCTCGCTCCGCGATCAGGCGGAGCACGCCCCGGCCGTTCTGCGCGGCTTCGTACGGACCCCCGCCGTCCGGCCGACCGGCCGAACCGGATCCTCGCTCAAGCGGGAGCTGGCCGGGCTCACGGAGGAGCAGCGCCAGGCCAGGCTGGAGGTACTGGTCCGGGATGCGGCCGCCGGCGTACTCGGCTACAGCGCGGGGCAATCCGTGGCGGCCGAGGCCGAGTTCCACCGGCTCGGTTTCGATTCGCTGATGGTCGTGGAGCTGCGCAACCGCCTGAACGCGGCCACCGGACTGCGCCTGTCCAGCACCATCGCCTTCGACCACCCCACCCCGCTCGCCCTCGCCACACACCTGCGCGAACAACTCACCGGAACCACCA
>NZ_JBFRER010000314.1:0-683 GCF_052114405.1 Streptomyces sp. M-16
GATCCGCGGCGTGATCCGCGGCGTGACGGAGGAGACCACCACCGGTGTCCACCGTCTCTACGAGATGATGGCCGAGGGCACCCTGCTGTTCCCGGCGATCAACGTGAACGACGCCGTGACGAAGTCGAAGTTCGACAACAAGTACGGCTGCCGCCACTCGCTGATCGACGGCATCAACCGTGCCACCGACGTCCTGATCGGCGGCAAGGTCGCCGTCGTCTGCGGTTACGGCGACGTCGGCAAGGGCTGCGCCGAGTCGCTGCGCGGCCAGGGCGCGCGGGTGATCGTCACCGAGATCGACCCGATCTGCGCCCTCCAGGCGGCGATGGACGGCTACCAGGTCGCGACGCTGGACGACGTGGTGGAGACCGCCGACATCTTCATCACCACGACCGGCAACAAGGACATCATCATGGCCTCCGACATGGCCAAGATGAAGCACCAGGCGATCGTGGGCAACATCGGCCACTTCGACAACGAGATCGACATGGCCGGCCTCGCGAAGATCGAGGGCATCGTCAAGGACGAGGTCAAGCCGCAGGTCCACACCTGGAAGTTCCCCGACGGCAAGGTCCTGATCGTCCTGTCGGAGGGCCGCCTCCTCAACCTGGGCAACGCGACCGGTCACCCGTCCTTCGTGATGTCGAACTCCTTCGCGGACCAGACCCTGGCCCAGATCGAGC
>NZ_JBFRER010000315.1:0-675 GCF_052114405.1 Streptomyces sp. M-16
ACGCCGGGGGGCACCGGGTGGAGGTCCTGGACGGGGACGAGATCCGCGAGTTCCTCTCCGCGGGCCTCGGTTTCGGCCGTGAGGACCGGCACACCAACGTCCAGCGGATCGGTTTCGTCGCCGAGCTCCTGGCGAGCAACGGCGTCAAGGCCCTGGTACCGGTGATCGCGCCGTTCGCCGACAGCCGCGAGGCCGTCCGCGAGCGGCACGCCGCCGCGGGCACCACGTACCTGGAGGTCCACGTGGCCACCCCGGTCGAGGTGTGCTCGGAGCGGGACGTGAAGGGCCTGTACGCCAAGCAGGCCGCGGGCGAGATCTCCGGTCTGACCGGCGTCGACGACCCGTACGAGGCACCGCACACCCCGGACCTGCGCATCGAGTCGCACCACCAGACCGTGCAGGAGTCGGCTTCGGCCCTGCACGCACTGCTCACCGAGAGGGGTCTGGCATGACCACCGCCGCGCACCCGCACACCGAGTCCGGTTCCGACGCGCCCTACGCGCTGTCGCACCTCGACGCCCTCGAATCCGAGGCGGTGCACATCTTCCGTGAGGTGGCGGGCGAGTTCGAGAAGCCGGTGATCCTGTTCTCCGGCGGCAAGGACTCCATCGTCATGCTGCACCTGGCGCTGAAGGCCTTCGCGCCCGCGCCGGTCCCCTTCACGCTGCTGCACGT
>NZ_JBFRER010000316.1:0-664 GCF_052114405.1 Streptomyces sp. M-16
CTTTCCCTCTTTCCCTTGCCGCCTTCGGCCGCAAGGAGATCACCCTGGCCGAGCACGAGATGCCGGGTCTGATGTCGATCCGCCGGGAGTACGCCGAGGCGCAGCCGCTGGCCGGCGCCCGGATCACCGGTTCGCTGCACATGACCGTGCAGACCGCCGTGCTGATCGAGACCCTCGTGGCCCTGGGCGCCGAGGTGCGCTGGGTGTCGTGCAACATCTACTCGACGCAGGACCACGCGGCCGCCGCGGTCGCGGCCGCGGGGATTCCGGTGTTCGCCTGGAAGGGCGAGACGCTGGAGGAGTACTGGTGGTGTACGGAGCAGGCGCTGACCTGGCCGGGTCATGCCGGTCCGAACATGATCCTCGACGACGGCGGTGACGCGACGCTCCTGGTTCACAAGGGCGTCGAGTACCAGAAGGCCGGCGCGGTCCCGGACCCGGCCACCGCCGAGAACGAGGAGATGGCCCTGGTCCTGGACCTGCTGGCGAGGACCGGCATCGACTGGACGGCCCTGGCCGCCGGGATCCGCGGCGTGACGGAGGAGACCACCACCGGTGTCCACCGTCTCTACGAGATGATGGCCGAGGGCACCCTGCTGTTCCCGGCGATCAACGTGAACGACGCCGTGACGAAGTCGAAGTTCGACAACAAGTACGGCTGCCG
>NZ_JBFRER010000317.1:0-664 GCF_052114405.1 Streptomyces sp. M-16
GGACTGGGGTGGCTGGGCCGCCACGCCGAACGTCAAGGTCATGTCCGGTGACCTCAACGGTGACGGCAAGACCGACCTCGCCCTCACCGGCGGCCCGGACTGGAACTGCCTGCCCGTCGCGATGTCCAAGGGCGACGGCAGCTTCAACGTCTCCTGCAATGCCCCCGGCATGGACTGGGGTGGCTGGGCCGCCACGCCGAACGTCAAGGTCATGTCCGGTGACCTCAACGGTGACGGCAAGACCGACCTCGCCCTCACCGGCGGCCCGGACTGGAMCTGCCTGCCYGTCGCGATGTCCAAGGGCGACGGCAGCTTCAACGTCTCCTGCAATGCCCCCGGCATGTCCTGGGGTGGCTGGGCGGCTGAGACCGGCGTGAAGGTCGTCTAGTGGGCACACTGACACACCGATGAGGAGGCCACCCCTCGGCTTGCCGAGGGGTGGCCTCCGGTACCACCGCGAACGAGGGGACGCCACATGCTACGGAAGCTGGATCGCGTTCCAGTCCCAGCCTGCGCTCGCGGGGATCGTGGTGCTGGAAGTGAAGGGCTGGATGTGGCCGGCGCCGTCAGCGAGGCCAGTGAACATCTTGATCGAGCCATCGCCGAAGCGGTACATCATCGCGAGGTCGCTGCGGCGGTCCCCGTTGAAGTCACCGGAGACGAG
>NZ_JBFRER010000318.1:0-660 GCF_052114405.1 Streptomyces sp. M-16
ACGCCGGGGGGCACCGGGTGGAGGTCCTGGACGGGGACGAGATCCGCGAGTTCCTCTCCGCGGGCCTCGGTTTCGGCCGTGAGGACCGGCACACCAACGTCCAGCGGATCGGTTTCGTCGCCGAGCTCCTGGCGAGCAACGGCGTCAAGACGCTCGTCCCGGTGATCGCGCCGTTCGCCGACAGCCGCGAGGCCGTCCGCGAGCGGCACGCCGCCGCGGGCACCTCGTACCTGGAGGTGCACGTGGCGACCCCGGTCGAGGTGTGCTCCGTACGTGACGTGAAGGGCTTGTACGCCAAGCAGGCGGCGGGCGAGATCTCCGGTCTGACCGGGGTCGACGACCCGTACGAGGCACCGGAGTCCCCGGACCTGCGCATCGAGTCGCACACACAGTCCGTACACCAATCCGCAGCGGCACTCTTCGCGCTGCTCAACCAGAGGGGTCTCGCGTGACCACCGTCATTCCCCTGCACAAGGCGGCCAGGACCTTCGACCACCTGGACTCGATGGAGTCCGAGGCGGTGCACATCTTCCGTGAGGTGGCGGGCGAGTTCGAGAAGCCGGTGATCCTGTTCTCCGGCGGCAAGGACTCCATCGTCATGCTGCACCTGGCGCTGAAGGCCTTCGCGCCCGCGCCGGTCCCCTTCACGCTGCTGCACGT
>NZ_JBFRER010000319.1:0-643 GCF_052114405.1 Streptomyces sp. M-16
TGGAGAGTTTGATCCTGGCTCAGGACGAACGCTGGCGGCGTGCCTAATACATGCAAGTCGAGCGAACTGATGAAGAGCTTGCTTTTGATCAGTTAGCGGCGGACGGGTGAGTAACACGTGGGTAACCTGCCTGTAAGACTRGGATAACTCCGGGAAACCGGRGCTAATACYGGATAACTTTTCTCTCCGCATGGAGAGAGATTGAAAGATGGCTTCGGCTATCACTTACAGATGGACCCGCGGCGCATTAGCTAGTTGGTGAGGTAAYGGCTCACCAAGGCGACGATGCGTAGCCGACCTGAGAGGGTGATCGGCCACATTGGGACTGAGACACGGCCCAAACTCCTACGGGAGGCAGCAGTAGGGAATCTTCCGCAATGGACGAAAGTCTGACGGAGCAACGCCGCGTGAGTGAWGAAGGTYTTCGGATCGTAAARCTCTGTTGYYAGGGAAGAATGCTTGGGAGAGTAACTGCTCCCAAGGTGACGGTACCTGAGAAGAAAGCCMCGGCTAACTACGTGCCAGCAGCCGCGGTAATACGTAGGKKGCRAGCGTTRWYCGGAATTAYTGGGCGTAAAGCGYGCGCAGGCGGTTYGWTAAGTCTGATGTGAAAKCCCCSGGCTCAACCGTGGAGGGTCATTGG
>NZ_JBFRER010000320.1:0-636 GCF_052114405.1 Streptomyces sp. M-16
CAGCCCCCGCGAAGCCCTCGCCACCGACCCCCAGCAACGCCTCCTCCTCGAAACCGCCTGGGAAGCCGTAGAACGCGCAGGAATCGACCCCACCACCCTCCGCGGCACCCGCACCGGCGTCTTCACCGGCATCATGTACAACGACTACGGTTCACGGCTGGCCACCGCCCCGGAGGAGCTGGACGGGTACCTGCGCAACGGCAGTTACGGCAGCGTGGCCTCGGGCCGGATCTCGTACACGCTGGGGCTGGAGGGTCCCGCGATCAGCGTCGACACGGCCTGCTCGTCGTCCCTCGTGGCCATCCACCTGGCGGCGCAGGCACTGCGGAACGGCGAATGCGGGCTGGCCCTGGCCGGCGGTGTGACCGTCATGGCGACGCCCAACACCCTCATCGAGTTCAGCCGGCAGCGCGGGCTGTCGCAGGACGGCCGGTGCAGGGCGTTCTCCGCGGACGCCGACGGTACGGGATTCTCCGAAGGCACGGGGCTGCTGCTGTTGGAGAGGCTCTCCGACGCGCGGCGCAACGGCCACCAGGTCCTCGCGGTGATCAAGGGCAGTGCCGTCAACCAGGACGGCGCCAGCAACGGCCTCACCGCACCCAACGGCCCGGCACAGGAACGCGTCATCCGCCAGGC
>NZ_JBFRER010000321.1:0-626 GCF_052114405.1 Streptomyces sp. M-16
CACACCCAGCGAACGCCACACCTCGGCGAGCGAAACCATCACCGCCCACGTCACGGGCTGGACCACATCCACCCGCTCCAGCGAACGCCCCTCCCGCAACACCTCCACCACATCGAAATCCACGAACGGCGCCAAAGCATCAGCACACTCCCGCAACCGCCCCGCGAAAACAGGCGAGGAACCGAGCAGCTCCGCACCCATCCCCACCCACTGCGTCCCCTGACCCGGAAACACCAACACCCGACGACCGAACGACCCCACCACACCCTCGACCGTGACCGGACCAACAGCCACCTGCCGGTGCTCCAGCACCGAACGGCCCGTAACCAGCGCGTATCCGAGGTCCAGGGCACGCAGCCGCGCCCCTTCGCGCTCGACATGGCTGCGCAGGCGTTCGGCCTGGGCGTGGAGGGCGGTTTCGGAGCGGGCGGTCAGGACCAGCGGAACGACCGGCAGCTCACGCGTACCCTCCACCGGCTCCTCCACCCGGGCCGGGGCCTGCTCCAGGATCACGTGCGCGTTCGTCCCGCTCACACCGAAGGACGACACCCCCGCACGCCGCACCCGCCCCACCTCAGGCCACACACGCTCCTCGGCCAACAGCTCGACCGCACCCGCCTCCCAGT
>NZ_JBFRER010000322.1:0-590 GCF_052114405.1 Streptomyces sp. M-16
CTGCGAGGGTCGGTAGTAGGTGGGGTCTTTGCCAGGGGGTCGGGGCGTCGGTAGAACTGGATGAGTCGCCGGGCGGCACGGGTGTTTCACCCGCCGCCCTGGATCCCCTCTGCTCCTGCGTGAGTGGTTCACGCACGTCTTCGGCGTGCCCGCGACGGTCYTTGTCCCCTTCGGAAGGTTCCTCCGTGTCCAACGCCGTCATCCGCCGCATCGCCGCTTCGAAGAAGACCCTCGCGGGTACCGTCCTGGCCCTGGGTGTCGCCGGYTCGATGCTGGCCACGGTTCCCGCGCAGGCCGCCCCGACGAGYGCCAAGGCGATCGCGCAGCAGATGATCAAGGACCCGGCGCAGTTCGCGGCCTTCGACAAGATCGTCTCTCATGAGAGCGGCTGGGACTTCACCGCGACGAACGCCTCCTCGGGCGCCTACGGYCTGGTCCAGGCCCTGCCGGCCTCGAAGATGGCCTCGGCGGGCTCGGACTGGAAGTCCAACCCGGCCACCCAGATCAAGTGGGGCCTGGACTACATGAACTCCCGCTACGGCAGCCCCGTCGGCGCCTGGAACTTCTGGCAGAACAACCACTGGTACTAA
>NZ_JBFRER010000323.1:0-581 GCF_052114405.1 Streptomyces sp. M-16
GCTCGGTTTCGATTCGCTGATGGTCGTGGAGCTGCGCAACCGCCTGAACGCGGCCACCGGACTGCGCCTGTCCAGCACCATCGCCTTCGACCACCCCACCCCGCTCGCCCTCGCCACACACCTGCGCGAACAACTCACCGGAACCACCAGCCCCGCCGAACCCCCCACCACGACACCCGCGGGCAGCGGGGACGACGACCCCATCGTCATCGTCTCCATGGCCTGCCGCTACCCCGGCGGAGTCACCACCCCCGAAGACCTCTGGCACCTCATCGCCACCGAAACCGACGCCATCGGCCCCTTCCCCACCGACCGCGACTGGAACCCGGACGACCTCTACGACGCCGACCCCGACAAAACCGGCCACACCACCACCCGCCACGGCGGCTTCCTCTACGACGCAGCCGACTTCGACCCCGAATTCTTCGGACTCAGCCCCCGCGAAGCCCTCGCCACCGACCCCCAGCAACGCCTCCTCCTCGAAACCGCCTGGGAAGCCGTAGAACGCGCAGGAATCGACCCCACCACCCTCCGCGGCACCCGCACCGGCGTCTTCACCGGCATCATGTACAACGACTACG
>NZ_JBFRER010000324.1:0-577 GCF_052114405.1 Streptomyces sp. M-16
GGCGCAGGTTGCGGTACCAGTACCCGGCATCGAGCACGGTCTGAGCACGGTCTCCGTGAGGAGGCCGCCTGTCACGGTCGAGTAGAACGGGATCTCCGCCTTGCGCGGCACGACCGGCCCGAGAACATCCAGCAGCTCGGCCTCGATCCGCTCCACGTGCGCCGAATGGGAGGCGTAATCGACCGGCACCTGACGGGCCCGGATCCCCTCCCCCACCGCCTCCGCGACGAACGCGGCCACCGCATCGGCATCCCCGGCCACGACCGTGCCCGACGGCCCGTTCACCGCAGCCACACCCAGCCGGCCCGCCCACACCTCCAACCGCGCCTCAACCGCCGCCAACGGCAACGGAACCGACGCCATGCCGCCCAAACCCGCCAGCTCACGCCCGATCACCTGAGCCCGCAACGCAACCACCCGCGCCGCATCCCCCAGGGACAACGCCCCCGACACAGCAGCAGCGGCGATCTCACCCTGCGAATGCCCGACCACCGCATCCGGCACCACACCCAGCGAACGCCACACCTCGGCGAGCGAAACCATCACCGCCCACGTCACGGGCTGGACCACATCCACC
>NZ_JBFRER010000325.1:0-573 GCF_052114405.1 Streptomyces sp. M-16
AATGTTCCGCGATCCACCGGAAAACGTCCTGCCGAGCCTGCGCCCGGGTTTCCCAGACGGTCGTACCGATCTCTGCCTTCAGGACGGCGAAGAAGCTCTCCGCGGCGGCGTTGTCGAAGCACGAACCGGTGCGCCCGGCACTCTGTCGAATGTCCAACTCACCCAGCAGGGCACGGAATTGATGGGACGTATACTGCGATCCGCGATCGGAGTGAAAGATCGAGTTTCCTGCCGTATGTCCACCCGCGTGGGCCATCCGGATGGCGTCCGCGACCAGCTCGGTGCGYATGTGGTCGGCCATCGACCAGCCCACGACCTCCCGCGTGCACAGATCGATCACCGTCGCCAGATACAGCCACCCCTCGGCCGTCGGCAGGCAGGTGATGTCCCCGACGAACTTCAGACCCGGCAGCGGCGCGGTGAAGTCCCGCAGAATCAGATCCGGCGCCGGCGGCGCCGTACGGTCCTGTCTCGTCAGCGACCGCGACTTCCGTCGAGTTATCCCGACGCTCTCACGCTCCCGCATGATCCGAGCGACACGCTTGCGATTCACCACGTGCCCCTGGTCCCGGA
>NZ_JBFRER010000326.1:0-565 GCF_052114405.1 Streptomyces sp. M-16
CCGTCCGCTTCCACGACGCCATGCGCCACCTGGAGAGCGCCGGCGTCCGCACGTACCTGGAGATCGGACCCGACGCCGTCCTCAGCGCCATGGGACAGGCCTGCCTCGACGCACCCGCCGCCCTCCTGCCCCTGCTGCGCCGCGACCGCTCGGAGTCGCGCACCCTGCTCGGCGCCCTCGGCCGGGCCCACGCGCGCGGCGTCGCCCTCGATCTGCCCGCGCTCTTCGCGGGCGCACCGGCGGCCCCCGCCGACCTCCCGACGTACGCCTTCCAGCACGAGCGGTACTGGCCGCGCATCGCGGAACAGCCCGCGGTGCCCGGCTGGCTCGTACCGCGAAGCGGTGCGGACGACGCCCTCGACGACCTCCTCTACCAGGTCACCTGGCAGCCGCTGGACACGACGCGGTCCGCCGCTCTGTCGGGGCGGTGGTTGGTGGTGTCTGCGGTGGGGGGTGCGGAGCTGGTGGGTGTGTTGTCGGCGTCGGGTGTGGAGGTGGTGGAGCTGGTGGCGGGTGGTCGTTCCCGTGGGGAGCTGGCCGGGGCTCTGGCGGGTGTGGGTGTGGT
>NZ_JBFRER010000327.1:0-560 GCF_052114405.1 Streptomyces sp. M-16
GTTCGATGCGGACTTCTTCGGTATTTCGCCGCGTGAGGCGGTGGCGATGGATCCGCAGCAGCGGTTGTTGCTGGAGACGTCGTGGGAGGTGCTGGAGCGGGCGGGTGTGCCGGCGTCGTCGTTGCGGGGATCGCGCACGGGCGTCTTCGTCGGCGCCATGTCGCAGGAGTACGGTCCCCGGCTGTACGAACCCGCGCAGGGCTACGAGGGCTACCTCCTGACCGGCAACACGGCCAGCGTCATGTCCGGCCGCGTCGCGTACGCCCTGGGGCTGGAGGGGCCGGCGGTGACCGTGGACACGGCCTGTTCCTCGTCGTTGGTGGCGCTGCACCTCGCCATCCAGTCCCTGCGCAGTGGTGAATGCGATGTCGCCCTCGCGGGCGGCGTCTCCGTCATGGCTGCACCAGGCCTCTTCGTGGAGTTTTCGCAGCAGCGGGGGCTGGCGGTGGACGGCCGGTGCAAGGCGTTCTCGGACGCGGCGGACGGTACGGGCTGGGCCGAGGGTGTGGGGATGCTGCTGGTGGAGCGGTTGTCGGACGCGGTGGCGCGGGGTCATCGGG
>NZ_JBFRER010000328.1:0-559 GCF_052114405.1 Streptomyces sp. M-16
CCTCGCGGGCGATGTACTGCCAGACGTCGAGCTCGGTCCAGTTGGAGAGCGGGAAGACGCGGACGTGCTCGCCGGGGGCGTGGCGGCCGTTGTAGAGCTGCCACAGCTCGGGGCGCTGGCGGCGGGGGTCCCACTGGGAGAACTCGTCGCGCAGGGAGAAGACGCGTTCCTTGGCGCGGGCCTTCTCCTCGTCGCGGCGGCCGCCGCCGAAGACGGCGTCGAACCTCAGCTGCTGGATCGCCTCGGTCAGCGGGACGGTCTGCAGCGGGTTGCGGRYGCCGTCGGGGCGCTCGCGGAGCTTGCCGGCGTCGATGTACTCCTGGACGGAGGCCACGTGCAGGCGCAGTCCGTGCCGGGCGACGGCGCGGTCGCGGTAGGCCAGGACCTCGGGGAAGTTGTGGCCGGTGTCCACGTGCAGCAGCGTGAAGGGGACCGGCGCGGGCGCGAAGGCCTTCAGCGCCAGGTGCAGCATGACGATGGAGTCCTTGCCGCCGGAGAACAGGATCACCGGCTTCTCGAACTCGCCCGCCACCTCACGGAAGATGTGCACCGCCTCGGA
>NZ_JBFRER010000329.1:0-554 GCF_052114405.1 Streptomyces sp. M-16
CCTGCTGAACACCGCCGGGAAGCCCCCTGCTGAACACCGCCGGGAAGCCCGTCGACGGGGCCGGGCGGAACGACTACGTCGGGTACGGCGTCGTGCGGCCGAGGGTTGCCGTTCCCACGCCCGGGGATCCGGGGCCCGCGGACGTCTACCCGCTTCCCGATCTGGCGGCCGCCGGCTCCGCGAACAAGCCGACGGCTCCCGCGGCGGACTCGAAGCCCACATCGCGGGCGGAGTCCGCCGGGCGCAAGAGCGACAGTGGCAGCAGCCTTCCGTGGATCGCCCTCGGGCTGGGGGCCTGCGTCGTCATCGGCGGGGCCGTGACCGCCGTCGCCGTACGCCGCAACCGCCGCTGACGCCTCCAGGAGGACGAGACCTTGAAACTCACTCTGATTCCGAGCGCGTCGGGGGGTTCCCTCTGATGGCGACGGATTTCGAGGCCTACTCGCATGAGCAGTTGCTCGCGATGATCGCGTCTCTGGACTCGGCGACGGTGGTCGTGCGGGCGACGCAGCTGCAGGGTGCGGCGGTCGTGATCAAGGGCATCGGTGAGAGCC
>NZ_JBFRER010000330.1:0-532 GCF_052114405.1 Streptomyces sp. M-16
TCCCTGGCCCGGCCCGCGCCCGCGCCCGCGCCCGTGCCCGCGCCCGCCACGGCTCCGACGGCTCCCTCCGCTCCCGCCGCCCCCGCCCGGCCGTTTCCGGCGCAGGCCGCGGCGGAGGGCGCGGGCGTCCTCTCGACCCGCCCGCCCGCCTGGCCCGACGCCCCGGGGACCGGCACCTCGGGCCTCACCTCCAGCTGGCCGGAGGCCGCCCCGGCCGCTCCGCCGGCGCGGAGCGCGCCGCGGCCTGTGGCGTCACACGAGGTACGCGGCCCCGCCGGCCCGGCTCACCCCGCCGCCCCGGCCCACCCGGCCGCCCCGGCCCACCCACGCTCGGCCCCGCCCGAGGCCGAACCGTACGGCGGGTGGCCCCCCTCGGTCCCGTCCGCCACGGCAGCCCCTTCGGCCCCGCCGGCCCCCTCGGCGTTCGAGCCGCGGGATGCCGGCCGGAGCCCCGCGAGCGCTCCGGCGCCCGCCCGCCCGGCCCCCGCCCCGCCCCGCCCGGAATCGCGCGAGGCGGCGGCCGAGTCCCCGT
>NZ_JBFRER010000331.1:0-524 GCF_052114405.1 Streptomyces sp. M-16
GAGGGGTCTCGACCGACAAGGTCGACACCGAGATCCCGTCGCCCGTCTCCGGCATCCTGGCCTCCATCAAGGTCGCCGAGGACGAGACCGTCGAGGTCGGCGCCGAGCTCGCCGTCATCGACGACGGCTCCGGCGCCCCGGCCCAGGCCGYCGCCCCGGCCGCCGAGACGGCCGCCGCCGAGACCCCGGCGGCTCCGGCCCCCGTGGCCGAGGCCCCGGCCGCCCCCGCACCGGCCGAGACCCCCGCCGCTGCCGCCCCGGCCGCCTCCGGCACCGATGTCGTGCTCCCCGCCCTGGGCGAGTCCGTCACCGAGGGCACCGTCACCCGCTGGCTGAAGGCCGTCGGCGAGTCGGTCGAGGCCGACGAGCCGCTGCTGGAGGTCTCGACCGACAAGGTCGACACCGAGATCCCCGCCCGTCTCCGGCATCCTGGCCTCCATCAAGGGGTCGCCGAGGACGAGACCGTCGAGGTCGGCGCCGAGCTCGCCGATATCGACGACGGCTCCGGCGCCCCGGCCCAGGCC
>NZ_JBFRER010000332.1:0-503 GCF_052114405.1 Streptomyces sp. M-16
GGGGCCGCCGGGGCCGCCGGGGCCGCCGGGGCCGCCGGGAGTACGGCTCCCGCGGCCTCCGCGGCCCCGGTGGCCGTCGCCGCCTGGGCCGGTCTGCCTCCGATGCGGCGCACGGCCGACGGACCGGCGGCCGTGGCGGACGCCGCATTCGGCGGGCGACTGCCGACCTGGCAGAACCCGTCGTTCACCCGGGGGTCCTCCCCCGCGGTCCTGGACCCCGCGGCGGGCGGCAGTCTGCTTTCGGGTGCGCCGGCCGAGTCCGCCGGCCCGGTCCCGGGACTCGAACGGCCCGCCCCGGCCCTGCCGTCGGGCCGTCCGGCCGGCGCGCCCGCCGTGCAGCGCGTGCCGGTGGCGCCGCTCCGGGCGGTCCCCGCACGGACGACGTCCCCCACGGCGACCGCGACCCCCTCGGTTCGCGCGGGAGCCCTGACCGCCAGGTCCGTGCCGACGGCGCCCGTGGCCCCGTCGCCCGCGGTGCCGCGCTCACACGGCGACCGGTCCGC
>NZ_JBFRER010000333.1:0-493 GCF_052114405.1 Streptomyces sp. M-16
TGGACGTTGGTGTGCCGGTCCTCACGGCCGAAACCGAGGCCCGCGGAGAGGAACTCGCGGATCTCGTCCCCGTCCAGGACCTCCACCCGGTGCCCCCCGGCGTGCAGCCGCTCCGCCAGCGCGTGGGCGATGGTGGTCTTGCCCGCGCTGGGCAGACCGGTCAGCCACACCGTGGCTCCCTGGCCGGTCACGCTCATCCGCTTCTCCGTAAGTTCCGTGGTGTCCGTAGGTGTTGTCGTCATCAGCCGTGCAGCCCGCACTCGGTCTTGCCGCGCCCGGCCCACCGGCCGGCCCGCGCGTCCTCGCCCTCCGCCACCCGGCGGGTGCAGGGGGCGCAGCCCACCGAGGCGTAACCGTCCATCAGCAGCGGGTTCGTGAGGACCCCGTGCTCCGCGACGTACGCGTCCACGTCGTCCTGGGTCCAGCGGGCGATCGGCGAGACCTTCACCTTCCGCCGCTTCTCGTCCCAGCCCACCACCGGCGTGTTCGCCCG
>NZ_JBFRER010000334.1:0-485 GCF_052114405.1 Streptomyces sp. M-16
CTGATCTCCGCACTCGCCCAGCAGCACCGGGTGACGATGCTGCAACTGTCCTCCAGCCTGTTCAACTACCTCACCGACGAACACCCCGAGACCTTCACCACCACCCGCATCGTCTACACCGGCGGCGAACCCGCATCGCCCACCCACGTGGAGCGGCTGCACCGGCTGCACCCCCGGGTCACGATCACCAACGGGTACGGGCCGGCCGAGTCCATGGGCTTCACCACCACCCACACCACCGACCCCGACGCCCCCGCCACCGGCCCCCTCTCCATCGGCCGGCCCCTGACCAACAAGCACGCCTACGTCCTCGACGCCCACCTCTGCCCCACACCGCCCGGCACGACGGGCGAGCTCTACCTCTCCGGCGACGGACTCGCCCACGGCTACCTCGCCCAACCCACCACCACCGCCACCCACTTCGTCCCCAACCCCTACGGACCCCCCGGCAGCCGCCTCTACCGCACCGGCGACCAAGCCCACTG
>NZ_JBFRER010000335.1:0-485 GCF_052114405.1 Streptomyces sp. M-16
CTGATCTCCGCACTCGCCCAGCAGCACCGGGTGACGATGCTGCAACTGTCCTCCAGCCTGTTCAACTACCTCACCGACGAACACCCCGAGACCTTCACCACCACCCGCATCGTCTACACCGGCGGCGAACCCGCATCGCCCACCCACGTCCACCGCCTCCACGGGCTCCGGCCGCACCTCACGATCACCAACGGGTACGGGCCGGCCGAGTCCATGGGCTTCACCACCACCCACACCATCGCGCCGGCCGCCGAGGTCCGGGGTCCCCTCTCCATCGGCCGGCCCCTGACCAACAAGCACGCCTACGTCCTGGACGCACGGCTGCGGCCCTCCCCTCCCGGCACGACGGGCGAGCTCTACCTCTCCGGCGACGGACTCGCCCACGGCTACCTCGCCCAACCCACCACCACCGCCACCCACTTCGTCCCCAACCCCTACGGACCCCCCGGCAGCCGCCTCTACCGCACCGGCGACCAAGCCCACTG
>NZ_JBFRER010000336.1:0-485 GCF_052114405.1 Streptomyces sp. M-16
GGCCCGAGAACATCCAGCAGCTCGGCCTCGATCCGCTCCACGTGCGCCGAATGGGAGGCGTAATCGACCGGCACCTGACGGGCCCGGATCCCCTCCCCCACCGCCTCCGCGACGAACGCGGCCACCGCATCGGCGTCCCCGGCCACGACCGTGCCCGACGGCCCGTTCACCGCAGCCACACCCAGCCGGCCCGCCCACACCTCCAACCGCGCCTCAACCGCCGCCAACGGCAACGGAACCGACGCCATACCCCCCAAACCGGCCAGCTCACGCCCGATCACCTGCGCCCGCAACGCAACCACCCGCGCCGCATCCCCCAGGGACAACGCCCCCGACACAGCAGCAGCGGCAATCTCACCCTGCGAATGCCCGACCACCGCATCCGGCACCACACCCAGCGAACGCCACACCTCGGCGAGCGAAACCATCACCGCCCACGTCACGGGCTGGACCACATCCACCCGCTCCAGCGAACGCCCCTCCCG
>NZ_JBFRER010000337.1:0-480 GCF_052114405.1 Streptomyces sp. M-16
TTCCTTCACAGTACTTGTTCACTATCGGTCTTTCAGGAGTATTTAGCCTTGGAGGATGGTCCCCCCATATTCAGACAGGATTTCACGTGTCCCGCCATACTCATTTATCATCTATGTATACCTTTCGAATACCGGGCTATCACCGTCTATGGCTGTTCTTTCCAGAACATTCTTCTAAATATATAAAGACTTTTGGGCTAATCCGCGTTCGCTCGCCACTACTTACGGAATCTCTTCGATTTCTTTTCCTCCGGGTACTTAGATGTTTCAGTTCTCCGGGTTTGCTCTTTAAATAAATTTAAAGTGACATGTCTTCAACATGCCGGGTTGCCCCATTCGGACATCTCGGGATCAATTCGTGTGTGCCAATCCCCCGAGCTTTTCGCAGCTTACCACGTCCTTCGTCGCCTCTGAAAGCCTAGGCATCCGCCATACGCCCTTAACGATTTCTTTCCTATTATTTTTAGGTTACTCAAGCAC
>NZ_JBFRER010000338.1:0-475 GCF_052114405.1 Streptomyces sp. M-16
CGGGCGAACACGCCGGTGGTGGGCTGGGACGAGAAGCGGCGGAAGGTGAAGGTCTCGCCGATCGCCCGCTGGACCCAGGACGACGTGGACGCGTACGTCGCGGAGCACGGGGTCCTCACGAACCCGCTGCTGATGGACGGTTACGCCTCCGTCGGCTGTGCCCCCTGCACCCGCCGGGTGGCGGAGGGCGAGGACGCGCGGGCCGGCAGGTGGGCCGGGCGCGGCAAGACCGAGTGCGGACTGCACGGCTGATGAACCGAGTTACGGAGACTGAGCTGATGAGCGTGAGCGACCAGGGCGTCACCGTGTGGCTGACCGGGCTGCCGAGCGCGGGCAAGACCACCATCGCCCACGCGCTGGCGGAGCGGCTGCACGCCGGGGGGCACCGGGTGGAGGTCCTGGACGGGGACGAGATCCGCGAGTTCCTCTCCGCGGGCCTCGGTTTCGGCCGTGAGGACCGGCACACCAACGTCCA
>NZ_JBFRER010000339.1:0-461 GCF_052114405.1 Streptomyces sp. M-16
GTACGCCACCTCCTCCTCACCAGCCGACGCGGCCCCACCGCCGAAGGCGCCGACACCCTCACCAACGAACTCACCACACTCGGCGCCCACACCACCATCACCGCCTGCGACGTCTCCGACCACCAAGCACTCACCCACCTCCTCGACACCATCCCCACCAACCACCCCCTCACCGCAGTCATCCACACCGCAGGCACCACCCACGACACCACCATCGAAACCCTCACCCCCCACCACCTCCACACCGTCCTCCACCCCAAAACCGACGCAGCMCACCACCTCCACCAACTCACCCAGAACAAAAACCTCACCGCATTCGTCCTCTACTCCTCCATCGCCGGCACCCTCGGCACCCCCGGCCAAGCCAACTACGCAGCCGCCAACACCTACCTCGACGCCCTCGCCACCCACCGACACAACCAAGGCCTCCCCGCCACCTCCCTCGCCTGGGGACTCTGGGA
>NZ_JBFRER010000340.1:0-457 GCF_052114405.1 Streptomyces sp. M-16
GCCGGGTCGTAGGAGATGTTCCCGGTGCCGTCCTGCTTCTCGATCCCGCCGATGCGGTGCTCCAGCCCCGGGGTCCCCGGGACCGCCCACGGCCTGGCCAGGGTTTCCGGGTCCCGCTTGTAGGGCCAGAACACCTCGGTGCCGTCGGCGAGCGTGTGGTTGGGGCGCGTGGCGAAACGGGTCCGCAGGTCGGGCAGTTCGTCCGGGTGGGGGACGCGCCAGGGCTCGGAGCCGTTGGCGAGGTAGCCGTCCGAGAGGACGAAGACCGGGGTGCGGTAGGTGAGCGCGATCCTGGCCGCTTCCAGCGTGGCGTCGAAGCAGTCGGCGGCGGTGCGGGGGGCGACGATCGGGACGGGGGCCTCGCCGTTGCGCCCGTACATCGCCTGGAGCAGGTCGGCCTGCTCGGTCTTGGTCGGCAGACCGGTCGAGGGCCCGCCGCGCTGGATGTCCACGATCA
>NZ_JBFRER010000341.1:0-457 GCF_052114405.1 Streptomyces sp. M-16
GCCGGGTCGTAGGAGATGTTCCCGGGCCGGGTCGTAGGAGATGTTCCCGGTGCCGTCCTGCTTCTCGATCCCGCCGATGCGGTGCTCCAGCCCCGGGGTCCCCGGGACCGCCCACGGCCTGGCCAGGGTTTCCGGGTCCCGCTTGTAGGGCCAGAACACCTCGGTGCCGTCGGCCAGGGTGTGGTTCGGGGCGGTCGCGAACTGCACCTTGAGGTCGGGCAGGTCGGCCACGTCCGGGATCCGCCAGGGCTCGGAGCCGTTGGCCAGGTAGCCGTCCGAGAGCAGCAGGACCGGGGTGCGGTAGGTGAGCGCGATCCGGGCGGCGTCGATGGCGGCGTCGAAGCAGTCGGCGGCGGTGCGGGGGGCGACGATCGGGACGGGGGCCTCGCCGTTGCGCCCGTACATCGCCTGGAGCAGGTCGGCCTGCTCGGTCTTGGTCGGCAGACCGGTCGAGGGC
>NZ_JBFRER010000342.1:0-455 GCF_052114405.1 Streptomyces sp. M-16
TTCGAGGCCTACTCGCATGAGCAGTTGCTCGCGATGATCGCGTCTCTGGACTCGGCGACGGTGGTCGTGCGGGCGACGCAGCTGCAGGGTGCGGCGGTCGTGATCAAGGGCATCGGTGAGAGCCTGCGGAAGCACCAGGTGACGGGGTGGGAGGGCGAGGCGGCCGACAGCTTCCAGAAGTGGGTGACGTGGGCGGGCAACGCGACGCTGCGGCTGGCGGATTACAGCGAGGAGGGCAGCAAGTGGATGACGCAGGCTGCCCAGACGATGGTGGAGGTCAAGACCAACACCCCGAAGTACGACGCGTCGGCGGCGGCGGATCTGGCGGCGGCGCACCGGTTCCACAACGACCCGGACGCCCAGCAGCTGGGCCGTACGGCGAACTCGAAGCTGAACGGTGACCGCCAGGAGGCGATCCAGCAGCTGACGAAGCTGGCGCAGTCGTACGACCTGGC
>NZ_JBFRER010000343.1:0-451 GCF_052114405.1 Streptomyces sp. M-16
GGCCACAATCACCACCGGCAAGGTCAGCAGCGCCAGCGTTAACGACGCCCAAAGCAGGCCCGGCGTGCCAAACGTCGGGTTCGGTAAATTGTGCGCAAAGAAGAGCTGATCCAGCGTGCCGCCCACCAGCCAGACAAAAAAACCGAGGCCAAACACACCGTAAACGATCGATGGCACGCCCGCCAGATTGACCACCGCAATGCGCACCAGCTGGGTGATCAGGTTTTTTCCGGCATATTCATGCAGCCAGATCGCCGCCACCACGCCGAGCGGCATCACCACGATCGACATCATCAAYACCATTAAAATGGTGCCGAAGATCGCCGGAAACACGCCGCCTTCGCTCTGACTGGCGCCAGAACTGTCGCTGAGAAAGTGCCACAGCTGCTGGAAAAAATGGCTCAGCTGCTGCGATAAAGTCATGCTGTTGGGATACCAGGCGTGCACAATC
>NZ_JBFRER010000344.1:0-444 GCF_052114405.1 Streptomyces sp. M-16
ATGTCGGTGCCGCGCACGAAGAGCTCGGCGACGGAGGTCAGGAAGCGTTGCAGGCCGCCTTCGTCACGGCGGAGCGAGCCGGTGGTGACCACCTCGGCACCGACCRCCTCCGCCGTCTCCTGGATCCCCATGGTGAGGACGGGGTGCGCACTGGACTCGACGAACGTCCCGAATCCCTTGGCGATCAGCTTGCGCACGGTGTCCTCGAAGCGGACGGGCTGGCGCAGGTTGCGGTACCAGTACCCGGCATCGAGCACGGTCTCCCCGAGGAGGCCGCCTGTCACGGTCGAGTAGAACGGGATCTCCGCCTTGCGCGGCACGACCGGCCCGAGAACATCCAGCAGCTCGGCCTCGATCCGCTCCACGTGCGCCGAATGGGAGGCGTAATCGACCGGCACCTGACGGGCCCGGATCCCCTCCCCCACCGCCTCCGCGACGAACGCG
>NZ_JBFRER010000345.1:0-437 GCF_052114405.1 Streptomyces sp. M-16
TGCGCACAGTGCGGAGCGAGAGCCAAGCACGCACTCCCCCTCTCCGAGAGAACGTATACGTGCACCGCGTGCGGAGCGGTGTCCCCCAGGGACAAGAACTCCGCCCGCGTGATGCTCGTCCGGGCTGGTCTCAACCCGGCTGGTGCTGAACTTGTAAGACCCGCCACCTGCTAGGTGCCAGGCAAAGCGAGCCAGGAATCCCCTCCCCTCACGGAGGGGAGGTTTCAACACGTACTCCGCTCTTGGAGGAGGGGTGGGGCCGGGTCAGACCGCTGCCGGGGCCTGGCCCTGGACGCGGCGGAGCTTCTTCATGGGGCCGAGCTCGGACGCGTAGACCTTCTTGACGCCGTCGCCGAGGGCGGTCTCGATGGTGCGGATGTCGCGCACGAGGCGGGCGAGGCCGCCGGGTTCGACGGAGGCGGCCTGGTCGGAGCCCC
>NZ_JBFRER010000346.1:0-436 GCF_052114405.1 Streptomyces sp. M-16
CGCGTTCGTCGCGGAGGCGGTGGGGGAGGGGATCCGGGCCCGTCAGGTGCCGGTCGATTACGCCTCCCATTCGGCGCACGTGGAGCGGATCGAGGCCGAGCTGCTGGATGTTCTCGGGCCGGTCGTGCCGCGCAGGGCGGAGATTCCGTTCTACTCGACCGTGAGCGCCGGGCCGGTCGACACCACCGGTCTCGATGCCGGGTACTGGTACCGCAACCTGCGCCAGCCCGTCCGTTTCGAGGACACCGTCAAGGTCCTCCTGGAAGATGGCTTCGCCACCTTCGTGGAGTCCAGTGCGCACCCCGTCCTCACCATCGGGATCCAGGAGGCCGCCGAGGCCGCCGGTGTCGACGTCCTGGCGACCGGTTCCCTGCGCCGTGACGAAGGCGGACTCCAGCGCTTCCTGACGTGTGCCGCCGAGCTCTTCGTGCGCGGC
>NZ_JBFRER010000347.1:0-436 GCF_052114405.1 Streptomyces sp. M-16
CGGTACGCACGTCGCGGGCACCATCGCGGCGTCCAAGAACGGCATCGGCGTCTCCGGCGTCGCTCCGGACGTCTCGATCGTCAACGTGCGCGCCGGCCAGGACTCGGGCTACTTCTTCGTCGGCCCGACGGTCAACGCCCTGACCTACTCGGCCGACGCCGGCCTCGACGTGGTCAACATGAGCTTCTACGTCGACCCGTGGGCGTACTACTGCCAGGGCGGCGCCCCCGAGGACAGCCCGGAGGAGGCGGCTGAGCAGGACATGACCATCGAGTCGATGTCCCGTGCGCTGCGCTACGCGCACAGCAAGGACGTCACCCTCGTGGGTGCTCTCGGCAACGCCTCGACGGACCTGTCGAACCCCGGCACCGACTCGAGCAGCCCCAACTTCCCCGAGGGCAACGAGCACGAGCGCACCATCGACAACGCCCGGTGC
>NZ_JBFRER010000348.1:0-432 GCF_052114405.1 Streptomyces sp. M-16
GTCTCGCCGGGGCCGAAGGTGGCGTAGGTCTGGGCGGTGAGGGTGGAGACGAGGTTGCGGTGGGAGGACAGGATGCCCTTGGGCCGTCCGGTGGATCCGGAGGTGAACATCACGCAGGCGACGTCGTCCCAGGTCAGCGGTGTTCCGAGAGGGGTGGTCGGTCGTGCCGCGATGGAGTCGGCCTCCGTGTCCACGCGGACCGTCGCCCAGTGGGTTCCGCCGGTGGGGGTCAGCCGGGTGTGGTGGCGGGTGTCGGTGACGAGGGCGGTGAGGGAGGCGTCCAGGGCGGTGCCGGTGAGGCGTTCGTCGGGGAACTCGGGGTCCAGGAGGGCGTATCCGGCGCCGGTCTTGAGGACGGCGAGGAGGGCGACGGCGAAGTCGGGTCCGCGGTCGAGGAGGATGCCGGCGAGGTCGCCGCGGCCCAGGCCCCGG
>NZ_JBFRER010000349.1:0-423 GCF_052114405.1 Streptomyces sp. M-16
GTCTCGCCGGGGCCGAAGGTGGCGTAGGTCTGGGCGGTGAGGGTGGAGACGAGGTTGCGGTGGGAGGACAGGATGCCCTTGGGCCGTCCGGTGGATCCGGAGGTGAACATCACGCAGGCGACGTCGTCCCAGGTCAGCGGTGTTCCGAGGGGAGCCTCGGAGCAGCCTGCGATCTCCTCGCGCCCGGCGTCGACCAGGGTGCTGCGCCACGGTCCGTCCGGCAGCCGGGTGTGGTGGCGGGTGTCGGTGACGAGGGCGGTGAGGGAGGCGTCCCGGGCGGTGCCGGTGAGGCGTTCGTCGGGGAACTCGGGGTCCAGGAGGGCGTATCCGGCGCCGGTCTTGAGGACGGCGAGGAGGGCGACGGCGAAGTCGGGTCCGCGGTCGAGGAGGATGCCGGCGAGGTCGCCGCGGCCCAGGCCCCGG
>NZ_JBFRER010000350.1:0-410 GCF_052114405.1 Streptomyces sp. M-16
CTCGGAACACCGCTGACCTGGGACGACGTCGCCTGCGTGATGTTCACCTCCGGATCCACCGGACGGCCCAAGGGCATCCTGTCCTCCCACCGCAACCTCGTCTCCACCCTCACCGCCCAGACCTACGCCACCTTCGGCCCCGGCGAGACCTTCCTCCAGTGCTCCCCCGTCTCCTGGGACGCCTTCAGCCTCGAATTCTGGGGCGCCCTCCTCCACGGCGGCACCACCGTCCTCCAGCCCGGACAACGCCCCGAACCGGCCCTGATCTCCGCACTCGCCCAGCAGCACCGGGTGACGATGCTGCAACTGTCCTCCAGCCTGTTCAACTACCTCACCGACGAACACCCCGAGACCTTCACCACCACCCGCATCGTCTACACCGGCGGCGAACCCGCATCGCCCACCCACGT
>NZ_JBFRER010000351.1:0-402 GCF_052114405.1 Streptomyces sp. M-16
CGCGGCCGGGGCAAGAAGGCCGGCCCGCCGGTGCACGACGATCTCGTGAGCCGCAGCTTCACCGCGAGTGGCCCGAACCGTCTGTGGCTCGCTGACATCACCGAGCATGCCACCGGCGACGGCAAGCTGTACCTCTGCGCGATCAAGGATGTCTTCAGCAACAGGATCGGCTACTCCATCGACGCGCGGATGAAGTCCCGCCTGGCAATGACCGCCCTGGACAATGCCGTTGCCCGGGCGCGAACACGTCGACGGATGCATCCTGCACAGCGATCGCGGATCGCAAGGCGGACAACTGATCGTCGCAACACCTCGTGATCAGCGAGGTGTGGGATGGTGCGTCGTCAGCAGGCAGCCGATCGGGCGATTCGACCGAAGTTGAGGTCTCCGGGGCATCCGAAA
>NZ_JBFRER010000352.1:0-401 GCF_052114405.1 Streptomyces sp. M-16
CTCGTCTCCGGTGACTTCAACGGGGACCGCCGCAGCGACCTCGCGATGATGTACCGCTTCGGCGATGGCTCGATCAAGATGTTCACTGGCCTCGCTGACGGCGCCGGCCACATCCAGCCCTTCACTTCCAGCACCACGATCCCCGCGAGTGCAGGCTGGGACTGGAACGCCATCGAACTCCGCGCCGGGGACGCCAACGGAGACGGCCGAGCCGACGCGGTCATGACCTATTACCACGGCGACGGCTCGATTGGCTTCTACACCGCCCTCGGCAACACCGTTGGTGGTTTCGGCGACTTCACGGTGGGCTATACGGTCCCCGCGAACAGCTGGGACCGTGCCTCCATGAAGCTCGTCTCCGGTGACTTCAACGGGGACCGCCGCAGCGACCTCGCGATGAT
>NZ_JBFRER010000353.1:0-398 GCF_052114405.1 Streptomyces sp. M-16
GTGCAGGAAACGGTGGCGAAGATGCCGACGCAGGCAGAGTTCATCGAGCGCTACTGCAAGGCGGCGCCGGACGCATGGCAAAGGGGCAGGGCCGTGGCGTAGCCGCAGTGCGCGCTGTTGCATCGAATTGGTAGCGCTACCTTCAAACCACTACGGGGTGCAGTGAATGGAATTGGTTGCGGGAATCGACGCTGGTACGCAAAGCCTGAAGGTGGTCGTCTACGACCCTGAAGGGCGCAGTCTCGTGGCCAGCGCCAGCGCGCCATTGCAGCTGACCAGCGCTGCAGACGGCAGCCGGGAACAGCGGCCGGCCGATTGGGTGACGGCACTGCACGCCTGCTTTGCTGCGATCGATCCGGCGGTGCGCTCCCGGATTGCCGCGCTGGCAGTCTCAGGAC
>NZ_JBFRER010000354.1:0-397 GCF_052114405.1 Streptomyces sp. M-16
GTGAGCCGTAGTCGTGGTACATGACGCCCGCGAAGACCCCGGTACGCGAACCCCGCAACGAAGCCGGGTCGATACCGGCCCGCTCGAACACCTCCCACGAGGTCTCCAGCAACAACCGCTGCTGCGGATCCATCGCGAGCGCCTCACGCGGCGAKATMCCGAAGAACCCGGCATCGAACTCCGCCGCGTCATACAGGAACCCACCGTCCCGCGCATAACTCGTCCCCGCATGATCCGGATCCGGGTGGTACAACGCCTCCAGCGCCCACCCACGATCGACCGGGAAACCACCCACCGCGTCACCCCCCTCCGCGACCAGCCGCCACAGATCCTCCGGAGACCGCACCCCACCCGGATAACGGCAACTCATCCCCACGATCGCGATCGGCTCATCGGC
>NZ_JBFRER010000355.1:0-397 GCF_052114405.1 Streptomyces sp. M-16
AGCCGATCCGGATGGTGGCATGAGAGACAAGTGAATGTCTCAGCCTGAATCACTCAACTGCGCGCGGACGATGTCATCGATCCGGGCGCTGTGTTGTGTGTTGAACCCATCGGGGTTGGCCGTGTTCAGGCCGGATCCCGCACTTGACCTCTTTCCCCTGAACACCTATGTGGTGGGCGGCGCTTTGTGCTGCCCGCGCTGTAGGAGGAGATCGGCGAAGCCGATCCGGGACTGGGAATGACGAAGTGTTCGATCAGCGCGGCTGGTTCGGATGAAGCGTTGGAAGAGGAAATCATCTGATCGGCGAAGCCGATCCGGATGGTGGCATGAGAGACAAGTGAATGTCTCAGCCTGAATCACTCAACTGCGCGCGGACGATGTCATCGATCCGGGCGCT
>NZ_JBFRER010000356.1:0-392 GCF_052114405.1 Streptomyces sp. M-16
ACTGATACACCAGAGGTTTGTTCAATTCGGTCCTCTCGTACTAGAATCAAGCCCTCTCAAACATCTAACGCCCGCAATAGATAGGGACCGAACTGTCTCACGACGTTCTAAACCCAGCTCGCGTACCRCTTTAATGGGCGAACAGCCCAACCCTTGGGACCGACTCCAGCCCCAGGATGYGACGAGCCGACATCGAGGTGCCGAACCTCCCCGTCGATGTGAGCTCTTGGGGGAGACTAGCCTGTTATCCCCGGAGTACCTTTTATCCTATGAGCGATGGCCCTTCCATACGGAACCACCGGATCACTATGTCCTGCTTTCGCACCTGATCGACTTGTAGGTCTCACAGTCAAGCACCCTTATGCCATTACACTCTACGCACGGTTACCAAG
>NZ_JBFRER010000357.1:0-392 GCF_052114405.1 Streptomyces sp. M-16
GGCGACACCGGCGGACCGCTCCTCAACGCCTCCGGCCAGCTCACCGCCGTCAACTCCCGCTCCTGGCAGGGCGGCTGCCTCGGCACCCCCGCGACCGAGACCCGCACGGGCGCCACCTCCACCCGCACCGACGACCTCACCCAATGGATACAGGACACGGTCCGCCCTGGCGTGCAGAACGATCTGAACGGTGACGGCCGGTCGGACGCCGTAATGACCTATTACCACGGCGACGGCTCGATCGGCTTCTACACCGCCCTCGGCAACACCGTTGGTGGTTTCGGCGACTTCACGGTGGGCTATACGGTCCCCGCGAACAGCTGGGACCGTGCCTCCATGAAGCTCGTCTCCGGTGACTTCAACGGGGACCGCCGCAGCGACCTCGCGATGAT
>NZ_JBFRER010000358.1:0-384 GCF_052114405.1 Streptomyces sp. M-16
CCTCGGCGTCGGGCGCCTCAGGGGCGGCGACGGCGCGGGTGGCGCGGCGACGGGCACGCGGCGCGGGGGCGGCGGCCGGAGCCTCCTCCACCGCGGGCGCGGCGGGGGCCTCCTCGGCGACGGGCTCGGCGGCCGGGGCGGCGACGGGCGCGGCCGGGGCGGCGACGGCRCGGGTGGCACGRCGACGGGCACGCGGCGCCGGAGCGGCGGCCGGAGCCTCYTCCWCSACGGGCGCGGCGGGGGCCTCGGCAACGGGCTCGACGACCTCGACGGCGGCGGGCGCGGCCGGAGCGGCGACGGCGCGCGTGGCACGACGACGGGCACGCGGCGCGGGAGCGGCGGGAGCCTCCTCCACCGCGGGCGCGGCCGGAGCCTCCTCGACGA
>NZ_JBFRER010000359.1:0-375 GCF_052114405.1 Streptomyces sp. M-16
GTGGCCGGGCAGCTGGCCGAGCGGGGTCACAAGACCAAGCGCCTCACGGTCTCSCACGCCTTCCACTCCCCGCTGATGGAGCCGATGCTGGAGGCGTTCCGCGAGGTCGCCGAGTCCCTGACCTATGCGGCTCCGGCGATCCCGGTCGTCTCCACCCTGACCGGCACCCTCGCCACCGCCGGGGAACTGACCTCCCCCGCCTACTGGGTGACGCACGTCCGCGAAGCCGTCCGCTTCCACGACGCCATGCGCCACCTGGAGAGCGCCGGCGTCCGCACGTACCTGGAGATCGGACCCGACGCCGTCCTCAGCGCCATGGGACAGGCCTGCCTCGACGCACCCGCCGCCCTCCTGCCCCTGCTGCGCCGCGACCGC
>NZ_JBFRER010000360.1:0-370 GCF_052114405.1 Streptomyces sp. M-16
TCCTCCGCCGACACCGTCCGGCCCGTCAGGGCCGAGACGACCGGAACGCGCGGCGCTCCGAAGGAAACACCGTCCACGACGGCCCGGAAGTCGTCGAGCATCGGGTCCATGAGGGGCGAGTGGAAGGCGTGCGAGACGGAGAGCGCCTTAGTCCTGCGGCCGTCGGCCGCGAGACGGTCCACGACCTTCGCCACGGCTTCCTCGGCGCCCGAAACCACCACGGACGACGGGCCGTTGACCGCGGCGATACCCGCACGGTCCTCAAACCCGGCCAGCAGGTCCCGTACCTCCTCCTCCGAGGCCTGCACCGCCACCATCACACCCCCGGCCGGGAGCGCCTGCATCAGCCGGCCGCGCGCAGCCACCAGAG
>NZ_JBFRER010000361.1:0-365 GCF_052114405.1 Streptomyces sp. M-16
AACGGCGCCAGAGCATCGGCACACTCCCGCAACCGCCCCGCGAAAACAGGCGAGGAACCGAGCAGCTCCGCACCCATCCCCACCCACTGCGTCCCCTGCCCCGGAAACACCAGCACCCGACGACCGAACGACCCCGCCACACCCTCGACGGTCGTGCCACCGAGGACCACCCGGCGGTGCTCGAACCGCGCGCGTGCCGACGCCAGGGTGTAGCCGACGTCCAGCGGACGCGGCGCGGGCTCCCGCTCCATGCGGGCCCGCAGGCGTTCCACCTGGTCGCGCAGGCCCGCCGCCGACCTGGCGGACACCACCACGGGGACCACCGGCAGCTCCCGGGAGCCCGCCTCCGCGGCGGGCTCCGTCAC
>NZ_JBFRER010000362.1:0-365 GCF_052114405.1 Streptomyces sp. M-16
AACGGCGCCAGAGCATCGGCACACTCCCGCAACCGCCCCGCGAAAACAGGCGAGGAACCGAGCAGCTCCGCACCCATCCCCACCCACTGCGTCCCCTGCCCCGGAAACACCAGCACCCGACGACCGAACGACCCCGCCACACCCTCGACCGTGACCGGACCAACAGCCACCTGCCGGTGTTCCAGCACCGAACGGCCCGTGACCAGGCTCCACGCCACGTCCAGCGGACGCGGCGCGGGCTCCCGCTCCATGCGGGCCCGCAGGCGTTCCACCTGGTCGCGCAGGCCCGCCGCCGACCTGGCGGACACCACCACGGGGACCACCGGCAGCTCCCGGGAGCCCGCCTCCGCGGCGGGCTCCGTCAC
>NZ_JBFRER010000363.1:0-363 GCF_052114405.1 Streptomyces sp. M-16
TCGCGCCGCAAAACGGTCACCAGCTTCCCGAAACAGCGCGGACTCAGCCCCGTGAACGGGGCTATCCAAGACGGCTCCGACGCCGTGATCACACCAGCCACACCAAGATCATCTCACCTGTGACCAGCAGTTACGGGACAACCCTTAGGCGATGAAAGAGGCTGCATATCGGCAAGGCATATGCGCCTCGGTGTGGCGCGGATATTACTTGGCCGTGCGGATTTCCATGAGCATGAAGTCGCGGCCCTGCTCGTCGGCGCTCTCGCCGACCGGCGTCCAGGCGTTCTTGTTCACGTCGAACTTCTTCTGCTCGGTACCCGTGGTCATGTCGACCTGGGCCGAGTAGCTGTTGCCCTTGACCGC
>NZ_JBFRER010000364.1:0-361 GCF_052114405.1 Streptomyces sp. M-16
CCGGGAAGGGGTTGAGGTGGCGCAGGTGGGCCTGCGCGATGGCCGTCCCCTGGGCCCGCAGCCGGCGGACGGCGGCGGTGATGGGGCCGTAGGTGGAGCCCCAGCCCAGCACGAGGGTGCGGGCCGTGCGGGCCGGGTCGTCGACCTCCAGGTCGGGGACGGCGATGCCGTCGATCTTGGCCTGGCGGGTGCGGACCATGAGCTCGTGGTTGGCCGGGTCGTAGGAGATGTTCCCGGTGCCGTCCTGCTTCTCGATCCCGCCGATGCGGTGCTCCAGCCCCGGGGTCCCCGGGACCGCCCACGGCCTGGCCAGGGTTTCCGGGTCCCGCTTGTAGGGCCAGAACACCTCGGTGCCGTCGGC
>NZ_JBFRER010000365.1:0-359 GCF_052114405.1 Streptomyces sp. M-16
GTGAGCTCGAAGGGGAGGTTGGCCTCGCACAGGGCCAGCAGGCGTCCGCCGTGCTCGATGACGTGGGTGCCGGCGGTGCTGGCGGTCAGGTCGGGTCCGTGCTCGGTCATGTAGGGGGCGCCGTCGAGGGCGGGGGTGTGGACCCAGCGGTTGCGGTACCACTCGGCGCGGCCGTCGCGCAGCCGGATCCCGTGGACCATGCCGCTGCCCTTGAACCAGTGGGTGGGTGTGATCCCGGGCTTGGGGTTGTGGCCGTTGCGGATCAGGCGGCCGGTCAGCTCGGGCGGCAGGGTTCCCTCGACGGTGAGGCCGGTGGCGGTGACCTCGTCGGCGACGGGGGTGTAGTGGCCGGTCAGGTA
>NZ_JBFRER010000366.1:0-357 GCF_052114405.1 Streptomyces sp. M-16
GCCGCATCGCCTCGACCATCTTGATGATCCCGCCCACCCCGGCCGCCGCCTGCGTGTGCCCGATGTTCGACTTCAACGACCCCAACCACAGAGGCCGGCCGGCCGGACGACCCCGCCCGTACGTCTCCACCAACGCCTGCGCCTCGATCGGATCACCCAACCGCGTCCCCGTACCRTGCGCCTCCACCACATCCACGTCAGCCGCCGACAACCCCGCACCCGCCAACGCCTGCTCGATCACCCGCCGCTGCGCCGGACCGTTCGGAGCCGTCAGACCATTCGAAGCACCGTCCTGATTCACCGCCGATCCCCGCACCACCGCCAACACCGGATGCCCACGACGCCGGGCATCCGACA
>NZ_JBFRER010000367.1:0-357 GCF_052114405.1 Streptomyces sp. M-16
GAACGGCGCCACTTCGACCACGGGGCCTACGTCCGCTTGCGCCGGCGTCCGGCGGTCGTGGCCGCGCGGCGGGCCTCGCGGGCGGCCCGGGCGGCCTCCCGGTGGCGGGCTTCCGCCCCGGTGAGGGCCTCGTGGGCGAGGTCCCGTTCGGCGCGGGCCCGTTCGGCCGACCGCTCCAGCCGGGTGACTTCGGCGTCGGCCGCGGCCGCCCGCTCCGCCGCCCGCTGCCGGGCGGCGTCCGCCAGGCGCAGCTCCTCCTCGCGGGCGACGGCGTCCCGGGCGGCCTCGCGGGCAAGGCGCGCCGTGGCGTCCGGGGGCTCGACGGAGGCCGCCTCCGGGGTCCCGCCCCCGCGCGCC
>NZ_JBFRER010000368.1:0-354 GCF_052114405.1 Streptomyces sp. M-16
ATCTCACTCCACCTGTTATGCTTTTATTGCGTATCAGACAGCGTATTTAAAAGCGAATTATCCCGCAGAATATATGGCGAGTGTAATGAGTAATAACATTAACAATACCGAATCAATCACAATGTTCATGGAAGATTGCAAAAGTATGGGCGTTGATGTTTTGGGACCGGATGTGAATGAATCTCAATATAAATTTTCGGTGAACGAAAAAGGGCAGATCCGTTTTGGTTTGGGAGCAATTAAAGGAATTGGGGAAGGACCGAGTGAAGGGATCACCAGAGAAAGAGCCAACGGAAGATTTAAAAATATTTATGATTTTTTCGAAAGAGTTTTGCCTTCTCAAATGAATAAGAG
>NZ_JBFRER010000369.1:0-351 GCF_052114405.1 Streptomyces sp. M-16
GTCGATACGATGCACCAAACCCAGGAAAACATTTCCGGGCTTATTATCTCTTTTTTTTATAAAATTTTTGATTAATTCTAATAAAGAATCATCGCCGGTTTTGTCACCCTGAACGAGCTGCCCGACTTTTTTATTGATCACTAAAAGGTGGTTGTCCTCAAAAACAATCTGCTCTTCCATACATTATTTACGATATTGTGATCTACTCACAAAAGAAATTACAACCCCACCTAAAAGACCTATTGTTTTTATGACATTAAGACTTGAATCGATTGGTAAAAAAGCTCCGATGATACACAAACCTGCTGCAGCATACATAGGATACATAAACTTGGTGTACATCAACATTCT
>NZ_JBFRER010000370.1:0-351 GCF_052114405.1 Streptomyces sp. M-16
CTCTTGGTGTGGCGTTCTTCGATGCTGACCGGGTGGTGGCGTTCGCGCCAGGCGCGGGCCTTGGCCCGGAACCGGGACGGCACGAGGTCCCCGGCCTCGCAGCCGCGGGCCGGGTTGGGTGCTTCGGGGTCCAGGAAGTGCGCTTCGAGGCCGGCCGCTCCGGCGGGATCCAATTCGCTGGTTTCGTCGATGATGATCCGGGCGTGCTGCCAGGAGATCGTCCCGGCCTGCAGGGCGGCCAGGGTCAGCGGCAGCCCCGCCGTCAGTGCCCGGGAATCGGACAGCAGGGCGCCGGCGGTGCGTTCGCTGACAGTCAGCACACACCCGACCTCGGCGACCAGCGCCATCGCC
>NZ_JBFRER010000371.1:0-314 GCF_052114405.1 Streptomyces sp. M-16
CTCACCGACGGCCTGCGCGCCGAACGCGAGCAGGGCATCACCATCGACGTGGCCTACCGCTACTTCGCCACCGCCCGCCGCCGGTTCATCCTCGCCGACACCCCCGGCCACGTGCAGTACACCCGCAACATGGTCACCGGCGCCTCCACCGCCGACCTSGCCGTSGTCCTCGTCGACGCCCGCAACGGCGTCATCGAACAGACCCGCCGCCACGCCGCCGTCGCCGCCCTGCTGCGCGTCCCCCACGTCGTCCTCGCCGTCAACAAGATGGACCTCGTCGACTACCGGGAGACCGTCTTCGCGAAGATCGCCGA
>NZ_JBFRER010000372.1:0-311 GCF_052114405.1 Streptomyces sp. M-16
TTGTTGTTCGGCGGCGTCCTACTCTCCCACAGGGTCCCCCCTGCAGTACCATCGGCGCTGAAAGGCTTAGCTTCCGGGTTCGGAATGTAAACCGGGCGTTTCCCTAACGCTATGACCACCGAAACACTATGAAGTTAACCAACCGGGCATGGACACRGTTCGTTACTTCAGAACTAACACAGTGGACGCGAGCAACTGAGGACAAGCCCTCGGCCTATTAGTACCAGTCAGCTCCACCCGTTACCGGGCTTCCACATCTGGCCTATCAACCCAGTCGTCTACTGGGAGCCTTACCCTCTCAAGGAGGTGGG